>NZ_JBFBBZ010000012.1:0-236131 GCF_040682935.1 Amycolatopsis sp. NPDC051061 | reverse complement strand
TGGCCCGGCCGGCGCGGGCGGCACCGGCGCGGGCGGAGCCGGGGGCAGCGTGAACGGCGGCAGCAGCGGCGACACCGCGTGCGGCCACGCCGCGGGGGTGCCCGAGCGCGGGGTCGGCGCCTCTTCGAAGGCGCCCGAATCCGTCGGGTCGTACCCGGGCAGCCGGATCGGCCCGGTGTCGAGGTCGGCCTCGACCGGTTCGGAGCCCGCCTCGGAAGGCTCGGTCACACCCATCCTCCGGCTCGGTCGGTGCCCGCGGGCACACTCGTTCGACGCGGCCGCGGCGCTGCCGGTCCCCCTTGATACCGCACCCGGCACGGCCGGGCGCACGCGAGGTCAGTTCAACGCGGCGACCACGCGGGACGGGCTCGGGCGGCCGAGCTGTCCCGCCATCCAGGCGCTGGCCGCCACCAGCACGTCCAGGTCTACGCCGGTGGCCACCCCGAGGCCGTCCAGCATCCACACCAGGTCCTCCGTGGCCAGGTTCCCCGTGGCCGATTCGGCGTACGGGCAGCCGCCGAGCCCGCCCGCCGAAGAGTCCACTGTCGACACTCCACATCGGAGCGCCGCCAGGGTGTTGGCCAGAGCCTGACCATAGGTGTCGTGGAAGTGCACGGCCAAAGTACCGACATCGCCGAACAGCCCGATCAGGTGCTCGACCTGGCCCGCGGTCGCGACGCCGATGGTGTCGCCGAGCGAAAGCTGCGAGCACCCCATGTCCAGCAGGCGGCGCCCGGCGTCGGCGACCTGCTTCGCCGGCACCGCGCCTTCCCACGGGTCACCGAAGCACATCGAGAGGTAGCCGCGCACGTCCAGGCCGGCTTCCCGCGCCCGCGTGACGACCGGCTCGAACATCGCGAACTGCTCGTCCAGCGACGAGTTGAGGTTCTTCCGCGCGAACGTCTCCGTCGCGCTGGCGAAGATCGCGATGTGCTCGACGCCCGCGTCGATGGCCCGGTTCAGGCCCTTCTCGTTCGGCACCAGCACCGGGTAGCGGACGCCTTCGCGGCGGTCGAGCCCGGCCAGCAGCTGCTCGGCGTCAGCCAGCTGCGGCACCCACTTCGGGTGCACGAAACTCGTCGCCTCCAGCGTCGTCAGGCCGGCGCCCGCGAGCCGGTCGAGGAACTCCAGCTTGACCTCGACCGGGACGATCGTCTTCTCGTTCTGCAGCCCGTCGCGCGGGCCGACCTCCCAGATCGTGACGCGCTCCGGGAGATCACCCGCCGAGGGGACCCGCTCCGGCAGGCCCAGTTCGCGCGTGCCCATCAGCGGCGTCGGTCGCCGCGCGGCGGGTGGCCGCCCTGCGGCGGCAGCGGCTCGGTCTGCTGGGGGCCCGGGGCGGGCGGGCCGCCCGCCCGGTAGTCGTCGTACGGGTTGTCGTTGACCTCACGGTAGATCACCGTGTGCACCTTCTCGACGTGCGGGATGTCCTCGAACCGCAGCGGCTCGGCCGACGCCGACTCGATGATCAGCGTGCCGCAGCCGAACACCCGGTCCAGCAGGTCGTGCTCGAACTGGACGCTGTTGATGCGGCCCATCGGGATGTCGATGCCGGTGCGCTTCAGGACGCCCTCGCGGGCGATGAGGCGGTCGGTGGTCACGATGAAGTGGGTGGTGCGCCAGCGCACGAGCGGCGCCAGGAACAGCCACACGATCAGCACCAGGCCCACCACGGCGATGGCGATCAGCCCGACCGTGTTCCACGGCGAGCCGGCGTCCTTGGCGAGGATCGCCAGCCAGATGCCGGCGCCCAGGGTGACCAGGAACGCGAGCGTCGGGAAGATCAGCATCTTGAAGTGCGGATGACTGTGCACCACGACGTGCTCTTGCTCGCTGAGCAAATCGTCCGGATAAGCCACGGCGGACGCTCCCAAGGTCGGTGCGGCGATGTCGCCTCACCGTACCGGCGAGACGCCCGGCCGGTGAGTGCAACGCCCCGAAGAATCAGGCCGGGCGGACGTGGACCACGTCACCCGCGAACACGGTGTGCCGCCGGCCGCCGGTCAGGTCGACCTGGAGCTGCCCGGCGGCGTCGATGTCGGCCGCGCGGCCGGTGAGCGAGGTGCCGTCCGGGAGCTGCACCTCGACGTCCTGGCCGAGGGTCGCGCAGTGGGCGCGGTAGTCGTCCAGCAGGCCGGCCTCGGTGAGGTCGCCGCCCGCGCGCCGCCAGCGCTGCTCCAGGTCGTCGAACTCGGTGAGCAGCGCGATCGCGACGTCGGTGCGGTCGGTGTTCGTGGCGCCCAGCTCGGCGAGCGACGTCGCGGGCAGCCCGCCCGGGCCCGGCTGGACGTCGCCGAGGGGCAGGACGTTGAGGCCGATGCCGAGCACGATCGACGGCGGGTCCCCGGCGACGGCCTCGGCGAGGATCCCGGCGCACTTGGCGCCGCCGGAGAGGACGTCGTTGGGCCACTTCAGCGCGGCGTCGACCCCGACGCCGGCCGCGGCCGCCCGGACGGCGAGCCCGGCGACGACGGAGAGTGAGCCCAGCGTCGTGAACGGGACGCCCGGGCGCAGCGCCACGCTGAGGTACAGCCCGGCGCCCTTCGGCGAACTCCACTGGCGCGCGCGCCGGCCGACCCCCGCGGTCTGCTCCTCGGCGAGCAGAACGGTCCGGTCCGCGGCGCCGTCGTCGACGGCTTTCCGCAGGTCGGCGTTGGTGGAGCCGGTGCTCTCGACGACGTCGATCTTCGCGTACCGGTCCTGGAGCGCCGCGGTCAGCCGGGCGGCGTCGATCTCTGCCATGTGTCCACCATATGGGAGTCCCCCTAACGTGCAAGGCGTTCGCTCGTTCACACAGAGGTGCGCTCTTCTAAGTTGGACCCCGTGACGACCAAGCCGACTTCCTGGGCTCGTGGTGCGGCCCTGCGCGGCCTGGTCGCGCTGCCGCTCGTCGCGGGTCTGGTCGCCGCGGGCTTCCTCCTGGCCGACCGCTCCCCCGAACCCGCTCCGGCACCGCTTCCGGTGGCGCGTGACGCGGCGTCGGGTCCCTCGGTCCTCGAGGTCAGTGCACCGGTGAAGGCGCAGGAGCCGGGCCAGGGCGCGTCCGGCCAGGGCGGCAAGAGCCCGCTCCAGCAGTGGGCCGACCAGCTGTCCGGGCCGCTGGACATCCCGGCGGCCGCGCTGATCGGCTACGCGAACGGCGAGCTGACCCTGCGGAGCGAAGACCCGTCGTGCCACCTCTCGTGGGTGACGCTGGCGGGCGTCGGCTCGGCGGCGTCGAACCACGGCCGCGGCGGCGAGAACGTCCTGGGGCTGACGGCGGCGCAGACCAAGAAGTACGGCGCCGACGCACCGGTCGCGGCCGGGCGGGCCCTGTGCGCGGGCGGCACGGACCTCGGCACCGGCCCGGGCTGGTGGAAGGCGATCGCGGCGTACCACCCGGGCAGCGAGACGGAGCTGTTCCGTCAGCGCGTCCTCGGCACGGCCCAGCTGTACGCGACGCTCTCCCTGGACCCGGCGTCGGCCTCATCGCCGTCCGTTCGCGCGACCCGGTTCGCGTTGGGCCAGCTCGGCCTCCCGTACGTCTGGGGCGGCAACGGCCCCGACGCGGGCGCGGCGGGCTTCGACTGCTCAGGCCTGACGAAGGCGTCGTACGACAGCGCGGGCGTGAACCTGCCGCGAACGGCGGACAGCCAGTTCCGGGCGCTCCCGCCGGTGCCGGCGTCACAGGAACCCCGCCTGGGCGACCTGGTGTTCTACGGCAGCCCGGCGACGCGCATCCACCACGTGGGGCTGTACCTCGGCAACGGCCTGATGATCAACGCCCCGACCGAGGGCCAGGCGATCCAGATCCACACGTACCACTCGAAGGGCGACGACTACGCGGGCGCGGGCCGCCCGGCCTGAGTCAGCTCGCCCACCGCACGGGTCAGCAGGGCGGCCTCCTCTTCCTTGCACTCGCGGCGGCGACCGTGAACCGCATCCCGTCGCGGTACGGTCCGGCCGCGTGGACCCCGGAACAGCGGTCACCTCCGGTCGCCTCGATTCGTCGAAAGGGAGACGGCGGCTGCGGGCGAAAGGTGATCGATGGACGAACTGGCCGCGGAGTTCGAGGCGGAACGCGCGAGACTGCGCGGGCTGGCCTTCCGGATGCTCGGCTCGGCGGCCGAGGCGGACGACGCCGTCCAGGAGGCCTGGCTGCGCCTGAACCGCGTGGACTCCGTCGACAACCTGGCGGCCTGGTTGACGACGGTCGTCTCGCGCGTCTGCCTCGACGTCCTGCGCTCGCGGAAGGCCCGTCGCGAAGACCCGCTCGACCTCGCGCCGGAGGGCGCGGCCGAAGCCGATCCCGCCGGCGAAGTCGAGCTGGCCGACTCGGTGGGCCGCGCGCTGCTCGTGGTGCTGGACGCGCTGGGCCCGGCCGAGCGGATCGCGTTCGTGCTGCACGACCTGTTCGCGGTGCCGTTCGACCGGATCGCCCCGGTGCTCGACCGCACCCCGGTGGCGGCGAAGAAGCTCGCGAGCCGTGCGCGGCAACGGGTCCGCGGCACGTCGCCGCTGCCCCCGGCCGACCTGACGCGGCACCGCCGGGTGGTCGGCGCGTTCCTGGCCGCGGCCCGCGGCGGCGACCTCGAAGAGCTCCTGGACGTGCTGGCCCCGGACGTCGTCCGGCGCGCCGACGCGGCCGCGCTGCCGGTCGGAGGGGCCCTCGAGAAGCGCGGGGCCCGTGCCGTGGCCGAAGAGACGCAGGTGTTCGGGAAACGGGCCCGCTTCGCCGAAGCGGCCCTGGTGGACGGCGCGGCCGGCGTCGTCGTGGCTCCGCGCGGCCGGCTGCTGCTCGCCCTCGCGGTGACGGTCGAGGGCGAGCGGGTGGCGGCGTACGAGGTGATCGCCGACCCCGCCCGGCTCGCCGCGCTGCACGTCACGCTCCTCGCTTGACCCGGTAGGACAGGTGCGTGACGCCGGTCCCCTCGACGACCTCGGGGCCGGTCAGCGTGGTCGTGGCGTCGAGGCCCTCGAAGAACCGGACGCCGGAGCCGAGCAGCACCGGGACGAGGTCGACCTGGATGCCGTCGAGCAGGCCGAGGTTGAGGCACTGCTGCGCGATCTTGGTGCTGGCGACGGCGACGTTCTTGTCGCCGGCGATCTTCTTGGCCTGCTCGACGGCGCTTTCGATGCCGTCGGTGACGAAGGTGAACGGCGCGTCCGGGTGCGGCCAGTCCGCCGGTGCCTCGTGGGTGACGACGAAGACCGGCACGCCCATCGGGTGCTGCCCGCCCCAGCCCTGGGTGATGTCGAACAGGTGGCGGCCGGCGATCAGCGCGCCGACGTTGTCCATGGCGTCGCGCAGCATCTTCGCGCTGGCCTCGGAGGTCTTGAAGGTCGCCCACTCGACGGCGGTGGGCACCTCGACGTCACCGCTGCCGAACCACCCGAACAGGTGGTCGATGCGGTCCTCCGGGTCGGCGACGAAGCCGTCGAGGGACATGGACATGTTGGCGATGACGTCGGCCATTTCTAGCTCCTCAGTGCTGGTCGGAGGCGGTTTGCCTCGCTGATGGGAAGTCTTCCGCGATCGCCCGGCCGGAAGATCTGCCACCTGGCCGACATCCCGTGGCGGGGTGGCCGATGCCTTGACAGACCCGGAGGTCTTCGCGACTATGAACTTGTGTTCATGAACGCGTGTTCATGGTGAAGGAGATGGGGATGACCGGGATCGTCAACACCGCGCAGGCCGAGGCGTGGAACGGCTATGAAGGGGAGCACTGGGCTTCGCACGCCGATCGCTACGACGCGGTGAACAACGGGTTCAACGGTTACGTGCTCGACCGGGTCGGCGCGGACGACCGGGTGCTGGACATCGGCTGCGGCAACGGCCGGCTGACCCGGCTCGCGGCGGAGCGGGCCCGCTCCGCGACCGGGGTCGACCTGTCCGGGCCCATGCTCGCGACCGCGCGGGCGGGGGCGGCGGAGGTGCCGAACGTGACGTTCGAGCAAGGCGACGTCCAGGTGCACCCGTTCGCCGAAGGCGGGTTCGACCTGGCGGTCAGCCGGTTCGGGGTGATGTTCTTCGCCGACCCGGTGGCGGCGTTCGCGAACGTCCGGCGGGCCCTGAGCCCCGGCGGGCGGCTCGCGTTCCTGTGCATGACGGCACTCTCCGGCACCGACCTCGGCAAGGTGTTCGGGGCGATGGCGGAGTACCTGCCCCAGCCCACGGGCCCGGACGGCAGTGGCCCGACGTCGTTCGCGGACCCGGACCGCACGACGGCGGTCCTGACCGAAGCCGGCTTCGAGGACGTGGTGTGCACCCGCGTCGAAGCCGACCAGGTCTGGGGCCGCGACGTCCCCGACGCGGCGCGGTTCATCGCCGGCTGGGGCCCGGTCCGCCACCACCTGGGCATGGTCGACGACGCGACCGCCGCCAAGGCGAAGGAAGCCCTCACGGCGGCGCTGGAGCCGTTCGCCCGCCCGGACGCGGTCCGCCTGCGCGGGTCGGCGTGGCTGGTCACGGGAAGGAGGTCGTAGGCGCTGGTTCTACGATGGCGGTGATGTCACCGAGGAAAGCCGCGGCTCAGCGGGACGGCCAGTCCCTGCACGACCTCCTGGTCGAAACCGCCCAGAAGATGATCGCCACGCACGGGACGACCGGCATGACCGTGCGCGAGATCGCGCGCATGGCCGGTGTCGCCGACGGCGTGCTCTACAACCACTTCTCCGACAAGGAGGAGCTGGTGGCCCGGGCCCTCCTGGAGCACGTGCGCACGACGGAAGCGGAGCTGGGCGACCTGCCGGTGGCCGGCGAGGGCACGCTGGAGGGGAACCTCCGCCGCCACCTGGAGTTCGGTCTCGCCCTGCACAAGGTGATCGTGCCGGCGTTCAGCGGCCTGATCGGGCAGCCGAGGGTCCTGGAGAGGTTCGCGGAGATCAGCGAGCGATCCGGCTACTGGCGCGACCGCCTGCTGACCTACCTGAAGGAGGAGCGCGCTCTGGGCAGGTTGCGTCCGGAGTCCGAAGTGGACGCAACGGCGGCCATGCTGGTCGGCTACTGCCACGCCGCGGTACTGGCGAAGGTCTTCCCGCACACCGGCCCCCTGGACCCGCCGACGGTGGACGCGGTGGTGCGGGCGACGTTGGACGGCATCGCCCCTTAGCGCGGGGTCCTCCTTCACCCGACGCGCCCGCGGTACTTCCGCGCGGTCGCCGAGGAGCCGAACTTTTCCCGCGCCGCCGAGCGGCTCGGGATGGCGCAGCCACCGCTGTCTCGCTGACCTGCGCGGATTCACCGGACGGGCGACCCCGTCTTGGCCGGACGCGTCGGGCGCGGACCGGGCCTACTGGTCGGGTTCCTGCGGACCGCCGTCGAGGTCAGCGAAGCACTACCTCGACCGGGAGCCGTCCCGGCGGGCTGGCCGAGCACTCCGGCCGGCTCGGCCGCAGCTCAGCCCGCCTGCGTCGCGAGTTCGCCGCGGAACGTCGTGCGGTACGCGCTCGGGGACACTCCGAGCGCGGCCTGGAAGTGCTGGCGCAGCGAGGCCGCCGTGCCGAAGCCGGCTTCGGTGGCGACGCGGTCGACCGGCAGGTCCGACTCCTCCAGCAGCTGGCGGGCGCGCTCGATTCGTTGCTGCGTCAGCCATTGCAGGGCCGAAATGCCGACCTCGTCGCGGAAGCGGCGGGTGAACGTCCGGGTGCTCATCGCCTCGCGGGCGGCGAGTTCGCGCAGCGTCAGCGGGCGGTGCAGGTTCTCCAGCGCCCATGCCCGCGCCGCCTTCGTCGACGACGTGCGCGGCTCGGGCACCGGCCGCCGGACGAACTGGGCCTGGCCGCCTTCGCGGTGCGGGGAGACCACCGTGCCGCGGGCGACTTCGTTGGCGACGGCCGCGCCGTGGTCGCGGCGGATCATGTGCAGCACCAGGTCGATCCCCGACGCGACGCCCGCGGACGTCAGGACGTTGCCGTCGTCGGTGTAGAGCACGCACGGGTCGACTTCGACCTCCGGGAACCGGTTCTGGAGGTCGTCGGCGGAGCGCCAGTGGGTCGTCGCGCGGCGGCCGTCGAGGAGGCCGGCCGCGGCGAGCACGAACGCGCCCGTGCAGATCGACGCGATCCGCGCGTCCCCCGGGATCCGGTCCAGCGCCGCCGCGAGGGGCGGGGTCAGCACGCGCGCCATGGGCTCGTACTCGATCAGTGACGCGGGGACGATCACGGTGTCGGCCTCGGAGAGGACCTCGGGTCCGCGGTCGATCGGGATGGTGAAGTCCGAGTCGGTGCGGACCGGGCCGGGTTCGAGGGTGCACGTCACGACCTCGTACAACGGCTCGCCCGACGCCGAGCGCGCCTGCCCGAAGAGCCGGTGGACGATGCCCAGCTCCATCACGAGCATGCCGTGCCTGACCAGCACGGCGACGTGGTGACGTAACGGGTGCAGGAATTCGGCCATGGCTCGATTCTTGCACATGTTGGCTATCAGGCCACTCGACCGCGCCGGCGGCCCGGGTGACCATCGAAGTCATGAACGTTTTGTGGGTTTTCGCGCATCCCGAGCCGCGCTCGCTGAGCGGGGCCCTCCGCGACGACGGGCTCCGGACGCTGCGCGAGCTCGGTCACGACGTCCGGGAGTCCGACCTGTACGGGATGAAGTGGAACCCGGTGGTCGACGTCGCCGACTTCGGCGCCGAGGCCGGCGACGAGCGGCTGGTCGTCGGGGCGACGTCGGCCCGTGCGCACGCGCGGGGCGCGCTGAGCCCGGACATCGTCGCCGAGCAGGAGAAGCTCGACTGGGCGGACGCGGTCGTCGTGCAGTTCCCGTTGTGGTGGTACGGAATGCCGGCGATCCTCAAGGGCTGGTTCGACCGCGTGTTCGTGAAGGGATTCGGCTACGGCGTCCGAGCGGAGGACGGCCGCACGCTGCGCTACGGCGAGGGCCGGCTGGCGGGCAAGCGCGCGATGGTGGTGCTCACCGCGGGCGCCCGCGAGCCGGCCATGGGCCCACGCGGGGTGAACGGCGCGCTGAACGAGGTCTTGTGGCCGCTGCACCACGGAACGCTCTTCTACGCGGGGATGTCGGTCCTCGAGCCGCTCCCGGTCTACGGCGCCGACCGGCTGCCGGACGAGCAGTTCACCGAAGCCCGGAAGCGGCTGCGCGAGCGCCTGCGCACGCTGGAGACGGCGGACCCGATCCCGTTCCGCCCCCAGAACGGCGGCGACTACGACGAAGACCTGGTGCTGCGCTCGGACCGCGCCCCCGGCGCGACGGGCTTGGGTGTCCACCTCATGCCGGCAGGGTGAGCCGCGCCCCCAAGCCGCCGTCCACCGGTAGGTCCGCTCCGGTCGTGAACGTTGCCTCGAACGCCAAGAACAGCACCGCCGCCGCCACTTCCTCCGGCCTTGCGTGCCTCTTCAACGGCGTTACCTCGTCGCCAGTCTTCTTGAACGCCGCCAGCGTCGAGGCCGGCACCCCCGTCACCCCCATCGTCGGCGTGTCCGTGTAGCCCGGGCTGACCACGTTCACGCGGATTCCGCGCGGCGCCAGCTCGGCCGCGTACGTCAGCGCGAACGACCGCACCGCCGCCTTCGCCGCCGAATACGGGCCCATTCCCGCGATGCCCGCCCCGGCCGCCACCGACGTCGTGAACACGAACGATCCGCCCGGTCGCACCAGCCGCGCCAGCCTCTGCGCCGTGAAGTACGCGCCCTTCGCGTTCACGTCGAACGTGCGGTCGTAGATCTCCGGCGTCGCCTCCGGGTACGGCGTCAACGTCGCGAAACCGACGTTGATGAACACCAGGTCCAGCGAGCCGAGAGTGTCCGCGGCGACCGAGGCCAACGCGTCGATGTCGGCCAACGACGAAGCGTCCGACGACAGCAGGTGCGCCGGCAGGTCCAGGCCCGACACGTCCCGGCCCGTCGCCAGCACCTCCGCGCCGCCGTCCAGCAACGCCCGCACCACCGCCAGCCCCATGCCGTGGGTGCCGCCCGTCACCACGGCTTTCTTGCCCGAATACTTCACCGGATCTCCTCGATGACGCTCGCGATACTGTGCGAACCGTGGCCCGCCGCCACCGCACGGTCGAACAGCTCCCGCAGCACCTCGGGCACCGAAGCGCCGATCCCCTGCGCGCGGCTCGTCTCCACCAGCAGGCCGAGCCCGGCCGCGTTGATGTCCAAAGCGGACACATCCGTCGCGTAGTCACCGTCGGCCACCTGCGCGCCGATCCCCGGCAGGAACCCGCCGACCGCCGAAAGCCACGACAACGCCATCGGCGTGAATGTCGAAGGCGCGACCCCCTCGGTCCCCACCAGCGCCAGCGCGTGCAGGTACCCGGCCATCGTCGACCACATGATGCCCAGCAGCGCCAGGTCGTACAGCGCCGCCAGACCGGCGTCCTCGCCGAGGAACACCGGCTCCCCCAGCACCGACAACACCTCACGGTGCGCGGAAAACACCGGCGCGGAACCGCTGTACAGGATCCGTGACTGCGCAGTCCCGATGCCCTGCGGCACCGCCATGATCACGCCGTCCACGTAGTCGATCCCCGCCGACGACGCCCAAGCGGCCAAGTCGCGAGCCTCAGCCGGCGTTCCCGACGTGAGGTTGACCAGCACCTTCACCGAAGCGGCTTCCAGCACCGGCCGCTGACTGTCGTACGTGGACAGACAGCTGAGGACGACGTCAGCCGAAGCCACTTCCGCGGGCGTGGCCGCGAGACGCGCGCCGCGGTCGAGCAACGGACCCGCCTTGAGCGGCGACCGGTTCCACACCACGACGTCGTGGCCCGCCCCCAGCAACGCTCCGGCGAGGGCGGCGCCCATCCGCCCCAGGCCGAGCACGCCCATCTGTTTCTTGCTTTCTCCCATGCCGATCATGCTGCAACCAGCGCTTTACTATGGACAAGTACCGACTATTAAGTCAGGTACCCACCGAAAGGTAAGGATCCTGCATGCTGGCCAGAACCTACCGCTGCGGGCTCGACGCGGCGATCGACGTCGTCGGCGGCCGCTGGAAGGCCCTGATCCTGTGGGCGCTGCACGCCGGACCGTTGCGGTTCGGGGAGCTGAAGCGGAAAGTCAGCGGGATCAGCGAGAAGATGCTGATCCAGGCGCTGCGGGAGCTGGAGGCGGACGAGGTCGTGCACCGCGAGGTGTTCCACGAGATCCCGCCGAAGGTCGAGTACTCGCTGACCGGCCTGGGTCAGCGGCTGAACACCGCGTTGCTGCCGCTGGGCGACTGGGGCGAGGAGAACATGGCCGGCATCGCGAAGCGCCGCGGCGTCACGCCCGCGCCGCCGCATACTCCTTGAGCGTGATCGCGTTGCCCGCCTTGAGCGGCAGCTCCTCGATCACCTTGCGCCACGGCAAATACGGCAGCAGCTTGTAGTTCAGGTTGCGCAGCCGGATCCATCCGCGGGTCGGCGGCACGAACCACTTCCCGTTGCCCCGGGCCAGCTTCTGGCAGGCGTCCACGAAGCCGCGCATCTCGGACTCATACGCGCGGAACGCCGTGGCGTGGTCGCCGGCCGCGGCCGCGAGCTCGCCCGCCAGCACGTACGCGCCGACGATCGCGAGGCTCGTTCCCATTCCCGAGAGCGGCGCGGCGCAGTACGCGGCGTCGCCGACCAGCGCGACGCGGCCGCGTGAGTACGAGTCGAGCACGATCTGGCTGGCCGAGTCGAAGTAGAAGTCCGGCGCCTCACGCATCGCGTCGAGCAGTGTCGACGTCTCCCAGCCGGCACCACCGAACGTCTCCTCGACGATCCGCCGCTGCTGCTCGACGTCGCGGTGGTCGTAGTCGATCGGCGGGGAGCCGAACCAGAACAGCGCCTTCGCCTCCGCGTTGTCCCGCGCGCTGTAGACGCCGATGGTGCGGTTCGGCTCGTTGTAGAACCGGCCGACGTGGTCGAGGCCGAGATGGTTCGGCACGGTGAAGATCGAAACGTAGTACCCGAGGTCGCGGCGGTACCGGGACTCGGCGCCGAAGACCAGCGAGCGCACGTTCGAGTGCAGCCCGTCGGCCCCGATGACCAGGTCGAACTCGCGCGGCTCGCCGTGCTCGAAGGTGACCGTGACGCCGTCGTCGTGGTCGAGGACGCTGATGACCGAGTCACCGAAGACGTACTCGACGTCGTCCTTCGTGGCGTCGTACAGGATCCGCGACAGGTCGCCACGCAGGATTTCCAGCTCGCCGCTCTGGAACGAGGCGGGCGTGCCGGCCAGCGGCCGATCCGCACCGTCCACATAGGTCACGTCGCCCATCCGGGTCGCGGCCGCTTCGACCCGCTCCAGCAGGCCCATCCGGTCGAGGACCCGTAGCGACGCGCCGCGGAAGTCGACCGCGTAGCCGCCGTCGCGCAGCTCGGGAGCGCGCTCGACGACCGTCGGCGTGAAGCCGTGGCGGCGGAGCCAGAAGGCGAGAGCGGGGCCGGCGACGCTGGCGCCGGAGATGAGGACTCGTCGGTTCGTCATGCCGGGAACCATAACGACGATTTGGGCGATCGCGCAAGGCGTTCGCCTAAGACGTTCGTGCTAGGGTCGGGCCATGGGCAACAAGGAAGCGCTCCTGGCCGGCGCGAAGCGCTGTCTGAACGAGAAGGGCTACGCCCGCACGACCGTGCGCGACCTGGCCTCGGCGGCGAACGTGAGCATGGCCGCCATCGGCTACCACTTCGGCTCGCGGGAAGCCCTGCTCAACACCGCGCTGATCGAGGCGAACGAGGAGTGGGGCGAGACGCTGGCCAAGGTGCTGCAGGTGGAGACGCCGGCGGGCGCGTCACCGGCCGAACGGTTCGAGCTGATCTGGCGCCGGGTCATCGAGTCGTTCGAGGAGCACCGCCGGATGTGGGCGGTGAGCATGGAGGCCTGCTCGCAGCCGGATCTGGACCCCGAAGTGCGCGCGCAGCTGGCGAACGCCCTGGAGCTGGCCCGCTTCGGGCTGGCGAACCTTTTCCAGGGCCTCGACGACGGCGGCGACGCGGCCTGGGCCGTCGGCACCGTGCACCAGGCCCTGCTCTCGGGCGCGATGCTGCAGTGGCTGATCGACCCGGACCGCGCGCCGTCGGGCGCCGACCTCGTGCGCGGCCTGCGCCTGATCGCCGCCGACGTCCTGAGCTAGGCCGTCACGAGAGCGCGGCTGAAGAACGTCGAAGCCGCCGACATCGCGTCGGCGTCCAGGAGCACGTCGCCGGGGCGGCTGCCGTTCCCCAGGAGCACGCCGCCCCAGTTCATGCCGAGGTACTCCGCGCACAGCTCGAGCGTGCCGATCAGCGGCTGGGCCTCGCGGGCCGTCTCACTCAGGACGCTCACGCCCCACAGTGTCTTGCCGCGCATCTTCGGCTTGAACTCGACGGGCAGCCGCATCCAGCCCGACCAGTAGTCCAGGTACAGCTTCACGCTCGCCGCGACCGAGTACCAGTACACCGGCGACACGACGACGATGTCGGTCGCCGCGAACGTCGCGTCCATCAGCAGTTGCTCGTTCTCGCCCGGCGCCGGATGGTCGCCCGCGCCGTGGCGGCGGTCTTCGAACGGCGGCAGCGGCAGCTCGGGCAGCCGGAGCCACCGCTGTTCGGCGTCGCGAGGCAGCTCCCGGGCCGCTCGCCGGGCCAGCATCTCCGTGTTCCCGCCGGCCCGCGCCGCGCCGACCAGGAAGAGGAAGCTCCGCGTCATCACATGTCCCCTCAGTTACTTGCATGTACATATAAAGACTGTCCCTGGACTATGCTGGTGTCAAGAGGAAGGCGGGAAGATGACCGTCGATGAAGAATCCTGGGGACGCATGCTCGTGCTGCACGCCCGCATCGAGCAGGACCTGGGGAAGGCACTGCAACGGCGACACGGGCTCGGCCTGTCCGAGTACCGCGCGCTCGGCAAGCTGGTCGCGGGTCCGCGCGGCGGCCTGCGGATGCAGGAGCTCGCCGAAGCGATCGGGCTCAACCAGAGCTCGGTCAGCCGGATGTGCGCACGGCTCGAAGACGCCGGCCTGACCATCCGCGACCTGTGCGAAGACGATCGCCGCGGCGTCTATTCGGTGATCACCGACGCCGGCCGAAAGCGCTACGCCGAAACCGAGCCGACGTACTGCTCGGTGCTGCGGACGTCGCTCGACAAGGCCGAGAGCGACCCGGAACTCACGGCCGCGGTCGTCGCCGTCCGGGGCGCTTGACCCGTATATGCCTCAGTGGTTATATACAGGCATGCCCGCGAAACTGCTGACCACCGAGGATCGCCCGGTGCTGCGGCTGGAACGCCGCCTGAAGCACGCGCCCGAGAAGGTCTGGCACGCCATCACGGACCCGGGCGAGCTCGCGCACTGGTTCCCGACGAAGGTGGACGTCGAACTGCGCGCCGGTGGCGCCATCCGATTCGCCTTCCCCGGCGAGGACACGACGACGACCGGGCGGGTCGTCACCGCCGACCCGCCGCGCGAGTTCACCTTCGTCTGGAACGACGACACCCTGCGCTGGCTGATCTCCCCCGACGGCGACGGCAGCCTCCTGGAGTTCACGCACACGTTCGGCCGCGGCGACCCGGCGATCGCGAAGCTCGCGGCGGGCCGCACCGCGAGCGGCTGGGACGTCTGCCTCCACGCCCTCGACGCTCGCTTGTCCGGCCGCGACTTCGAGCAGCCGACGGACTGGCACGCCCGCATGGCGTCCTATGTGGACGAATTCGGTCTCGGCTTCGGCGAGGTTCTCACCGACGGCACGATCCGCTTCCGCCGCGACCTCGTCTGGCAGCCGGTGGACGAGGTCCGGGCGCTGCTCCCGGACGAACCCGGCTGGCACGTGCTCCAGGACCCGCTCGAAGGCACCCGCGTCGAGTTCACGGAGAAGCAGGAAGACGACGTCCCGGCACAGCTCGCCCGGCGCCACGAGCAGCTCGACAAGCTGTTCGCCGCGACGCACGGCGTCGACCTGCCGGGCTGGACGGCCGAGCGCGTCGAGGCCGTGAAGAAGCATTACGCGGAGCGTCCGACTCAGGGTTGACGCGCGGGGGCCGCGTCCGCATTACGTTCGGTGCATGCGAATTCGCGTGGTGCTGGACGCGCTCGCGGTCCTGGTGCTGGCGTTCGGGGCCGGCGGCAACCTCGCCGCCGGCGCGTGGGCGCTGCCGCCGTGGCTGCCCGCGTGGCTCGGCTGGACGATCATGCTGACGAGCGTCACGCCGATCCTGCTGCGGCGCTGGTGGCCCCGGCCCGCCTACGTCCTCGCGCTGGTGCTGACGGCGGCGGCCGTGCCGATCGGCGGGCCGGTGCTGGCGATCGCCGTCGTGGCGGCCGGGTGCGCGCTCTACACCTTCGTCGTGCGCCGGGGCAGCCGGGCTTCGCGGGTCGGGTTCGCGGCCGGGCTGCTCGGCATCGGTCTGCTCGGGGTCGCGGTGCCGAACCCGAGCACCGCCACGACCGTCAACTTCGGGGCGTCGGCGCTGATCGTCGGGTTCGCGCTCGGCATCGCCGTCCACGGGCGCCGCGAGTACGCCGCCGCCGAGCGGGAAACCCACGCGCGGGAAGCGGTTTCGGCGGAACGGCTGCGGATCGCGCGCGAGATGCACGACGTCGTCGCGCACAGCATGAGCCTGATCGCGGTGAAGGCGGCGGTCGGCAACCACGTCGCTCTGGAGCAGCCCGCGGAGGCGCGGGAAGCGTTGCGCGTCATCGAAGACACCAGCCGCGAGACGCTGGCCGAGCTGCGGCGGATGCTCGGCGTGCTGCGCGACGGCACCGGCGTCCCGGCCTTGGCACCCGCCCCGACGCTCGCCGACCTGCGCGCGCTCGCCGAGCGCGCGGAGCAGGCGGGCGCGCTGGATGTCGACCTGACGGTCGACGGTCTCGACGAGCTGCCGGGCGGCGTCGGCCAGTCGGTGTACCGGATCGTGCAGGAGGCACTGACCAATGTGGTCAAGCACGCGGGCGCGACGACGTGCCGCATCCGCGTCACGGGCGGCGAGGGGGAGGTCGGCATCGAAGTCCGCGACGACGGCCGCGGCGGCACCGCGACCCCGGGCCACGGCCTGATCGGCATGCGCGAGCGCGTGGCCGTCTACGGCGGCGAGTTCTCCGCGGAGCCGGCCGACCCCGGTTTCCGCGTGTTCGCCCGGCTCCCCTACGAGACGGCGGTGGCCCGATGACCCGCGTCCTGATCGCCGACGACCAGGCGTTGCTGCGCGGCAGCTTCCGGGTGCTGGTCGACAGCGCGCCGGGCTTGGAGGTGGTCGGTGAGGCATCCGACGGCGTCGAGGCGGTGGCGCTGACCCAGCGCGAACTCCCCGACGTCGTGCTGATGGACGTCCGGATGCCGGAGATGGACGGGATCGAGGCGACCCGCCGGATCTGCGCGGAAACGGAAGTCCGGGTCCTGATGCTGACGACGTTCGACCTGGACGAGTACGTCTACGCGGCATTGCGCGCGGGTGCCAGCGGGTTCCTCCTGAAGGACACCCGCCCAGCGGACCTGCTGTCGGCGATCGACATCGTGGCTTCGGGGGACGCGTTGCTGGCGCCCTCGGTGACGCGCCGGCTGGTGTCGGAGTTCGCGCGGCTGCCGACGGGCCCGGTGACCGCGCGGCTGGACGGGATCACGGCGCGCGAGCAGGAGGTGCTGACGCTGATCGCCCGGGGCCTGTCGAACGACGAGATCGCGACGCGGCTGCACCTGGGCATCGCGACGGTGAAGACCCACATCGGCCGGCTGCTGCACAAGCTCGCGGCCCGCGATCGGGCGCAGCTGGTGATCGCGGCGTACGAATCCGGCCTGGTCGGTCGAACGTTGCCTACGCCACACGCGAAGTGACCGGCAAGTAGCTAAGCTCCGGTGCCATGAGCAGTGCGACGGAGCCGCTCGGGACGCCGCCCGAGGATGAACCGGACATCCACACCACGGCCGGCAAGCTGGCCGACCTGTACCGCCGCTACGACGAGGCGGTGCACGCGGGCTCGGCCCGCGCGGTGGAGAAGCAGCACGCCAAGGGCAAGAAGACCGCGCGCGAGCGGATCGAGCTGCTGCTCGATGAGAACTCGTTCGTGGAGCTCGACGAACTGGCCCGGCACCGCTCGACCAACTTCGGCCAGGAGAAGAACCGCCCCTACGGCGACGGCGTCGTCACCGGCTACGGCACCGTCGACGGCCGCCCGGTCTGCGTCTTCAGCCAGGACGTCACCGTCTTCGGCGGCAGCCTCGGCGAGGTCTACGGCGAGAAGATCGTCAAGGTCATGGACCTGGCGATCAAGACCGGCCGCCCGATCGTCGGCATCAACGAAGGCGGCGGCGCGCGCATCCAGGAAGGCGTCGTCTCGCTCGGCCTCTACGGGGAGATCTTCCGCCGCAACGTGCAGGCCTCCGGCGTCATCCCGCAGATCTCGCTGATCATGGGCGCGAACGCGGGCGGGCACGTCTACTCCCCCGCGCTCACCGACTTCGTCGTGATGGTCGACGAGACCTCGCAGATGTTCATCACCGGCCCGGACGTCGTCAAGACGGTCACCGGCGAGGACGTCACCTTCGAGGAGCTCGGCGGCGGCCGCACCCACAACACGAAGTCCGGCGTCGCGCACTACCTCGGCGACGACGACGAAGACGCCATCGCCTACGTCAAGGAACTGCTCTCCTACCTGCCGCAGAACAACCTCTCCGACGCGCCGGTGTTCGAGCAATCGGACACCCCCGCCGGGTTCTTCGACGACGTCACCGACGCCGACCGCGAGCTCGACACGATCATCCCGGACTCGCCGAACACCCCGTACGACATGCACGAGGTCATCAACCGCGTGGTCGACGACGGCGAGTTCCTCGAGGTCCACGAGCTGTTCGCGCCGAACATCATCGTCGGCTTCGGCCGCGTCGACGGCCAGAGCGTCGGCGTCGTCGCCAACCAGCCGACGCAGTTCGCCGGCTGCCTGGACATCGACGCCTCCGAGAAGGCCGCGCGGTTCGTCCGCACCTGCGACGCGTTCAACATCCCGGTGCTCACCTTCGTCGACGTCCCGGGCTTCCTCCCGGGCACCGAACAGGAGTGGAACGGCATCATCCGCCGCGGCGCGAAGCTGATCTTCGCCTACGCCGAGGCGACGGTTCCGCTGGTCACGATCATCACGCGCAAGGCGTACGGCGGCGCGTACGACGTCATGGGCTCCAAGCACCTCGGCGCCGACATCAACCTCGCCTGGCCGACCGCCCAGGTCGCGGTCATGGGCGCCCAGGGCGCGGCGAACATCGTCCACCGCAAGACGCTGGCGAACGCGGCTTCCGAAGGGCGCGATGTGGACGCGTTGCGAGCCGAGCTGATCCAGGAGTACGAGGACACGCTGCTCAACCCGTACGCGGCGGCCGAGCGCGGCTACGTCGACTCGGTGATCGTGCCGGCGCACACCCGCGGGCACGTCGCGCGGGCGCTGTCGCTGCTGCGCAACAAGCGCGAGTCGCTGCCGCCCAAGAAGCACGGGAACATCCCGCTGTGAGCAGCGACGAGAAGCCCCTGCTGCGGGTGGTCCGCGGAAACCCGAGCGACGCCGAGCTGGCGGCGCTGACGGCGGTCGTCGCCGCGGCGTCGGCCGCTTCGCCCGCGAAGAAACCGAAGCCGCGTACGTCGTGGTGGGGCGATCACGCCGCTTCGCTGCGTAAGCCGCTTCACGCCGGCGAAGGTGCTTGGCGCGCTTCGGGTTTTCCTCAGAGCTAATCGCTGCTCACGCTGATGCAGTTCGCCGAGATCCGGCCGGTGGTCTACCTCGAGAACGCCACGACCACGGTCTTCCTCGAAGAACCCGAGGAGACGGCCACCTACGAACGCATCGTCACCGCACTGGCCGAAACTGCCCTGTCTCGGGAAGAATCGAAGGAGCTGATCAGTACCTTGGCGATCGAGCTGTACGGAGGCGAAGATGACCTGGCGGACAAGCAGCTACACGGGTAGCCAGGGTAATTGCGTCGAAGTCGCTTCCGGTGAAACCGTCCTGGTGCGGGACACGAAAGACCGCAGCGGCGGCACCCTCGCCGTCGAACCTCGCGCGTGGGAAGCGTTCCTCAGCGCTGAACGGTGTCCAGGAACACCGTCGGAGCCTCGTTCTCGCTGACGATCAACCCCAGCAGCCCCGCGAGCCGGTCGCGGTCCGGGGTGCTCAGGCCCGCGGCCAGCTCGTCGACGCGCCGGCAGGTCGCGGCGTAGAAGTCCTCCGCCAGGTCGCGGCCTTCGCCCGTCAAGACCACCTGGACCGCGCGGCGGTCGTCCGGGTCGGGCTCGCGGCGGACGAGCCCGCGCCGGACCGCGCGGTCGACCAGGCCCGTCAGGCTGGACTTCTCGAGGCCGAGCGTCGCGCCGAGGTCGCCCATGCCGTACGGCCGGCCCATCAGCACGCACAGCAGCTGCCCCTGCTGCACGGTCAGCCCGTACTCACGAGCTGACTCGGCGTAGACGGCGTTCACCAGGAACGACGCCCGCACGAGCCCGGCCACCACGCCGAGGTCCTCCCCGCGTTTCCCCATCGCACCAGCCTACTTCGCGACGGCTTCCCGCACGGCGGGCACGATCTCCCCGGCCCAGCGCGCGGCGGCATCCTCGTCGGGCGTGCTGCCGCCCGGCCCGAACAGCACGAACCCGGCGGCGCCGTGCTCCAGGACCGCGCCGGTCAGCTCCTCGATCCACTGGTCCGGGGAGCCGCCGATCCAGCGTCCGTCGTCGGTGCGGGTGTTCTCGAGCGGGTTTTCGGTGATGCGGCCGGGGAAGTTGTAGACGGTGACGACGTCGGCGGGCTCGCGGCCGGCGTCGACGGCGGCCTTGTCGATCAGCGGGCGCGAGGTGCGGTAGCGCTCGCTGAGCCAGTCGGCGGCGCGGCCGGGCATCCACCCGTCGGCGACGCGCCCGGTGACGGCGAGGGACTTCGGCCCGACCGAGCCGGTCCACACGGGCGGCATCTTTTCCGCGGCCGGTTCGAGGTCGGTGACCTGGTAGAACTCGCCGTCGAAGGTGACCGGCTCGCCGCCGTCGCCGAGCATCTTGACGAGCCGGATGCCCTCTTCGAAGGCGCGGACGGCCTGCCCCGGGGTCAGCTTGGTGAACCCGAGCCGCGCGATGTCGTCCCAGAGCCCGCCGACGCCCATCCCGAGCACGATCCGGCCGCCGGTCAGAGCGCTCAGCGACGTGATCGTGCGAGCGAGCATCGGCGCGGGGCGCGTCGGCAGGTTGGTGACGCTGACCAGGCCAGAGATCCGTTCGGTGCGCCCCAGAAGGACACCGATCTCGGCGTACGCGTCGAGCCGGTCGGCGTGGTACGGGTGATCGGACACGGTGAGCAGATCCAGCCCGGCGCGGTCGGCTTGAGTGGCGAGCTTCAGGGTGCCGGGAATGGCGGTGACGGCGGTGGACACGCCGATGCCGAAGTGCGTCATGATTCCTCCCAGTGTTAGTTCGTGCTACGAACTGACTATACATAGTTCTTAGCACGAACTACCGGTACCCGCCAGGCGGTCCGCGTGCCGCGCGGATATTCGGTTCCCCCGGGGCGGCGCGGCGGCTAACGTAGCTCTCGCCCGGTGCGGCGGTGAGGGTTACTTCCACTCCTATTGGGCAGGTCGGGGGTTCGAATCCCTCCCGGACCACGTGGTCCGGTAGCTCAGCCTGGCAGAGCAGCAACCGTACCTTCACCGACTTCGATCTCGGGCATCGCTGTGGCCGCGGCTCCCCCATCACGAGGGGGAGAAATGAGCAAGTTCAACACCGCCCGCGCGCCCGCCGCGACCTCTCCGGTCCGCGGTGAGGCCACGCCGTCCGGCGTGACCCACGAGGGCGGCGCCGGCTACGCGCGCGACGCACGGTCCGAGCTCTTCCTGCTCGCCGTCACGAACATGCTCGGCGAGCACACTTTCTACGAGCCCGCCGGAAAGCGCGACACGCGCTACACCGAGCTCGTCCACGCCGCGACCCTCGAGGATCCCGAGTGGACAGCCCGGTTCCTGCGCTGGCTGCGCACCGAAGCGAACCTGCGCACCGCGTCGCTCGTCGGTGCGGCCGAATTCGCCAAGGCGCGCCGCGACGCCGGGCTCGACGGGCTCGGCCGCCAGGTCGTCGCCGGCGTCCTGCAGCGCGCCGACGAGCCCGGCGAGCTGCTCGCCTACTGGACTTCCGTGCACGGCAAGAACATCCCGAAGCCGGTCAAGCGCGGCGTCGCCGACGCGGCGCGGAAGCTTTACGACGAGCGTTCCTACGTCAAGTGGGACTCGGGGGCGCGGGCGTTCCGCTTCGCCGACGTCCTCGAGCTGACGCACCCGTCGAACGGCGACTCCGCGCTGTTCAAGCACATCCTCGACGAGCGGCACGGCCGCGGGAACCCGCTGCCGGACGCGCTCGAGGTGCTGCGCGCCTGCGCCGAGCTGACGGCGTGGGACGTGCCGCGCCGCCGTGCGCTGTTCGCCCGGCCGGACGCCGCGGACGTCCTCCGCGCGGCGGGCATGACGTGGGAGTCGGTCGCCGGCTGGCTGCAGGGTCCGCTCGACGCGCGCGTCTGGGAGGCGCTGATCCCGTCGATGGGTTACATGGCGCTCCTTCGCAACCTGCGCAATTTCGACGAGGCCGGCGTCTCGGACGAGGTCGCGCAGCGGGTCGCCGCCCGGCTCGCCGATCCCGCGCGGGTCGCGAAGTCGCGGCAGCTGCCGATGCGGTTCCTGTCGGCCTACCGCGCGGCGCCGTCGCTGCGCTGGGCGTGGGCGGTGGAGCAGGCGATCGCGCACTCGCTGGCGAACGTGCCGGAGCTGCCGGGCCGGACGCTCGTGCTCGTCGACACCTCGGCGTCGATGAACACGGGCTTCAGCCGCGACGGCTCCCTCATGCGCTGGGACGCCGCCGCGGTGTTCGGCCTCGCGCTGGGCCGGCGGTGCGCGGACGCCGACGTCGTGTCGTTCTCGGACGGCTTCCTGCTGGGCGGCGCGCACACGAAGGTGTTCAAGCTGCGGCCGGGCGGGTCACTGCTGAGCGACGTCGAGCACTGGAAGTCCCGCGGGTACTTCCTCGGCGGCGGCACGAACACGGCGGGCGCGGTGAAGAAGCACTTCGCGAACCACGACCGCGTCGTCATCCTCACCGACGAGCAGGCCGGCCAGGGTGACGTCGGACAGTCACTGCCCGTGCGCGTGCCGCTGTACACGTGGAACCTGGCCGGCTACCGGTACGGCCACGCGCCGTCCGGCAGCGGGCACCGGCACACGTTCGGCGGCCTGACCGACCAGGGGTTCCGGATGATTCCCCTGCTCGAGGCGGGGCGGAACGCCGACTGGCCGTTCTGAGAGAAGCCGTGGAAGCCCCCTTGACGGGATCATGGGGGCCTTCGCGCTGTGTACGGACCGTCACAGGAATGAGTGTGGACCGAGCGCTAGTCTGCGCCGTATAGTCCACGTGGAATAAACGGCCTGGAGTCATCCGAAGGGAGTAACGATCATGGCCTTGGCCAAGCTGACCCCACTCGGCCTCGCCGTGCTGGAGCTGCTCCACGAGAAGCCCATGCACCCCTACGAGATGGCTTCGCTGATGCGCGAGCGCTACGTCAGCACCCGCGTCAACGTGAAGGCCGGGTCGCTCTACCACACCGTGGAACGCCTGCAGCGCAACGGCTTCATCGAAGTCGTCGACACGCAGCGTGACGGCAGGCGACCCGAGCGGACCGTCTACGGCATGACCCAGGCCGGGCTGGACGAGTTCAGCCAGCGTGGCCGCGAGTTGCTGGGCGACCTCGCCGACGAGTTCCCCGCTTACCTGTCCGGGCTCGCCGTGATCGACGAGCTCGGCAAGGAGACGTCGCTGCTCGAACTCGAACACCGGATCACGCGGCTGCGTGCCGGCGTCGCGGCCGACCAGGCCGTGCTGGAGCGCCTCGCCGAGGACCGGACGCCACCGATCTACTGGCTCGACTGGCGGTACAAGTGCGACCACAGGAAGTTCGAGCTCGAGTGGACCGAGCGCCTCCACGAAGACCTGAAGTCCGGACGGATCCCGTTCCAGGACTGCGAACAACCGAAGCTCACGCTCATCACCGAGGAAGACGACGATGAACGCAAGACAAGCTAACCCGTGGGCGGCGCTCGGCGCGCTGTGCCTCGGCTTCTTCATGATCCTGCTCGACACGACGATCGTGTCGATCGCGATCCCGACCATGCTGCGCGAGCTGAACGCCGGGCTGAACTCCGTCGTCTGGGTGATCAGCGTCTACCTGCTGACCTACGCCGTGCCGATGCTGTTCACCAGCCGCCTCGGTGACCGCTTCGGCCCGAAGCGGGTGTTCCTCGCCGGGCTGGTCGTGTTCACCGGCGCGTCGCTGTGGTGCGGCCTGTCCGGCAACGTCGAGATGCTGATCGCCGCGCGTGCCGTGCAGGGCATCGGCGCCGCGCTGATGACGCCGCAGACGCTGGCGTTCATCACGCACCTGTTCCCGCCGGCCAAGCGCGGCCCGGCGATGGGCATGTGGGGCGGCGTCGCCGGCCTGGCGACGATCACCGGCCCGCTGCTCGGCGGCGTGCTCGTCGACCACTTCGGCTGGGAGTGGATCTTCTACGTCAACGTGCCGATCGGCGTGGTCGCCATCGTCATGGCGCTGCTGCTGGTGCCGGACTGGCAGCCGAAGCACTCGCACTCGTTCGACGTGATCGGCGTCGTGCTCTCGAGCGCGGCGCTGCTGTTCATCGTGTTCGGCGTGCAGAACGGCCAGCAGTACGACTGGGGCGCCGTCTGGGGCGGGATCACGGTGTTCGAGATCATCGGCGCCGGCGTGCTGCTGCTGGTGGCGTTCGTCGTGTGGCAGCGGGTCAACAAGCGGGAGCCGCTGCTGCCGCTGCAGGTGTTCTCGAACCGGAACTTCTCGGCGGGCACGCTCACGGCGACGACAGTCGGCTTCGCGATGACCGGCATGTTCCTGCCGCTGGTGATCTACATCCAGTCGGTGCTCGGGCTCAGCCCGACGATGGCGGGCCTGCTGACCGCGCCGATGTCGCTGCTGTCGGGGATCGTGGCGCCGTTCGTCGGGAACCTGTCCGACAAGGTCAACGGCAAGTACCTGGTGATGTTCGGGCTGGCCGCGCTGGCGGTGGGGCTGGGGGTCATCTCGTGGCAGGCGGCGCCGGACAGCAGCCCGTGGAGCTTCATCCCGGCGCTGCTGCTGTGCGGGCTCGGGATCGGCTGCATCTTTTCGCCGATGAGCAACATGACGATGGGTTCGGTGGAGCCCCGGCTGGCCGGGACGGCGTCAGGGATCTTCAACACGTCCCGGCAGGTCGGCGGGGTGCTCGGGTCCGCCGCGATCGGCGTGCTGCTGCAGGCGCAGGTCAGTTCGTCGATCGCTTCCGAAGCGGCCGAGGCCGCGGCTCAGCTGCCTCCGCAGTATCGGGCGCCGTTCGCCGAAGGCATCGCGAAGGCCGCGGCGAGCACCGGCGAGTTCGGGTCCGCCGGCGGACCGTCGCCGATGCCGGGGGTGCCGGCCGAGATCGCCGCCCAGGCGGGGAAGCTCGCCTCGGACGCCGTCCACAGTGGACTGACGGACGCCGCTCGCGTGACGATGCTGCTGCCGATGGCGGTGCTGCTGCTGGGCGTCATTTCGGCCGCCGTGATGCGGCAGGTGAAGCCGCGCTGGGCCGCCCCGACGCCGGCTCCCGAGGCCGCCGCGGCCTGAAAACCGTGCGAGCCTCCGGGTGTCGGGTGCCCGGAGGCTCGCACGAACCGCGGGAGCGGTGGTTCAGCGAGCGGTCTTCGGGGCCGTGGCCGAATCCGCCCGGATGGTCGCCCGGCCCTTCGTCGCGCGGATCCTGGTCCACAGCGACTGCGACCTGGTGGCCGACGTCGATTCCGTGACCCGTACGGTCATCGGTCACCTCCGCGTCTGTCCCCAGCGCCATATGTTGCGAGCCACAACAAACTAACTCCGTTCGCCGGGTGACGCCGGTCACAATTTGGTCACGGCGAGCGCCCGGGTACGTTCGGCCTGTGTCCGTTCAAGCCATGCAGTTCGTCCTCGCCTCCCAGTCCCCCGCCCGCCTCGCCCTCCTGCGCTCCGCGGGCCTCGATCCGGCCGTGTTCGTCTCCGGCGTCGACGAGGACGCCGTCGCCGCGTCGCTGACCGACCCGTCGCCTTCGGAGCTGGTCGCGGCCCTCGCGGCAGCCAAGGCCGAAGCGGTCCTCGACCAGGTCGCCGCGGCGCACCCGGACGCCGTCGTCGTCGCCTGCGACTCGATGCTGAACATCGGCGGGCGGATGGTCGGCAAACCACCCACTCCGGACATCGCGCGGCAGCGCTGGGCCGCGATGGCCGGGACATCCGGTGAACTCCTCACCGGGCACGCGGTCGTCCGGCTCGAGGGCGGGACGCGGGCCAAGGAGACCAGCGGCTGGGAGTCGACGACCGTCCGGTTCGGCACCCCCAGCCCCGAGGAGGTCGACGCCTACATCGCGACCGGCGAGCCGCTGCACGTGGCCGGCGGGTTCACGATCGACGGCCTGGGCAGCTGGTTCATCGACGGGCTCGACGGCGGCCACACGAGCGTCATCGGGATCAGCCTGCCGCTGACGCGCCGGCTGCTGGCCGAAGTCGGCGTGAGTGTCGTGGATCTCTGGCGACCTCCCGCATCCTGAGAAGAGCACCACACCAACGGGTGATCCGGAAGAGTCTCCTCTTGCCTGACGTTCTCTTCACGAGGCAAAACAAGAAACTTTCGAGCACCGGAGTCGCCCCGTGTCTTTTGTACGGACTTACACCAAGCCGCGGGTGTTCGCGGCCGCGGTTCTCGGCTCGCTCATCGTCGGCGCCCTGCTCGGCGTCGTCGCGCGGCAAACCGAGGCCGGGTGGCTGACCGATCTCCTCGACCAGATCGGCACCATCTTCACCACGCTGCTGCAGGTCGCGGTGATCCCGCTGGTCTTCACGGCGATCGTGGTCGGCATCAACAGCCTCCGGAAGCTCGGCGGCGGCCGCACCGCCGCGCGGCTCGGCGGCAAGACGGTCATGTGGTTCGCGATCACGTCGTTCATCGCGTCCCTGATCGGCATCGCGGTCGGCAAGCTCTTCAACCCGGGTGTCGGCGGCCTCGGCGGCGTCGAAGCGACCGCGAAGAACGCCGAAAAGGCGGCGAAGAGCGTCGACAGCTGGGGCTCGTGGAGCGCTTTCATCCAGGGGCTGCTGCCGGAGAACTTCATCAAGGCCTTCGCCGACGGCGAGACGCTGCAGGTGCTGTTTCTCGCGCTGGTCATCGGCGCGGCCGCGTACAGCCTCGGTGACAAGGCCAAGCCGTTCGTGGACTTCACGACGAGCGTCTTCGAGATCATCCAGCGCTACCTCGGCTGGATCGTCCGGCTCGCCCCGATCGGCATCATCGGCCTGATCGGCGCGGCGGTGTCCAACTACGGCGACGCGCTGTTCCGGCCGCTGTTCTCCACCACGCTCGCGGTGTACGTCGGCTGCCTGCTCGTGCTGTTCGTCGTCTACCCGATCCTGCTGCAGTTCGTGGCGAAGGTCAGCCCGCTGAAGTTCTTCGCGAAGGCGGGCACGGCGATCCAGTTCGCGTTCGCCTCGCAGTCCTCGGCCGCCACGCTGCCGCTGACCCGCCAGTCCGCGGTGAACCTCGGCGTGCAGCCGGCGTACGCGGCCTTCGCGACGCCGCTCGGCAGCGCGACGAAGATGGACGGCTGCGCGGCGGTCTTCCCGGCGATCGCGGCGATCTTCGTCGCGAACCTGGCCGGGGTGCAGCTCAACTTCTGGCAGTACGTCGGCATCGTGGTGGTCGCGGTGGTCGGCGCCCTGGCGACGGCCGGCACCACCGGCTGGCTGACGGCGTTCACGCTGACGACGTCGTTCATCGGCCTCGACGCCAAGCAGGTGGCGCTCGGCCTGGCGCTGATCTACTCGGTCAACCCGATCATGGACATGATGCGCACGGCGACGAACGTGGCCGGCCAGATCGTGGTCCCGGTGGTCGTGGCCCGCGGCGAAGGCCTCCTCGACGAAGAGGTCCTCAACGCCCCGACCGACAACCCGCAGCACAGCGACGAAGGCACGGAAGCGCGTCACACGGAACCCGCCCCCGCCTGACCCGAAGCGCCCCAGTGTGGCCTTGGTTGCTCCATCCATGCCCCCGCCACCACCCTCAACGGAGGCGCTTCGCGCCGCAGCGCTGATTCAACGCACCCAAGGGGCCCTTCGGTGCGTTCAACGCACCGAAGGCCACATTGGGGCGCTTTCAGGAGGGGCAGGTGCGCAGGTCGGCGCGCGTGAGGCGGATGTCCGGCCAGCCGCGCAGGTCCGACGGCGCCGTGTACCGGCGCGTGCAGCCGACCGACTTGCCCGTCAGGTCGTACACCTGGCCCAGCACCGGGGCCGCGGCGCACTTGGGCGTGCCGGCGTCCGCGCCGCGGCAGTCGTGGCGGACCACGATCACGTCCGGACGGCCGTCGGCCGTGACGTCGTAGAGCGACAGCGTCCCCGCGTCCGCGAAGTACGGCTTGCCCGGCGCGCGCCACACTCCGCCACCCGCGACGAGCAGCTCGCCGTACGCCGCGGTGCCCTGGTCGCCGACGTCGCCGCGGACCAGGCACGTCGGCGCCGCGCCGTCGATGCAGCGCAGCGAGTCCTGGTCCAGCCGCACGCCCAGCTGGGCGATCGACAGCTCGAACACCGTGCCCGGCTCGGGCCCGACGCGCACCCGCGCCGAACCGCCCGCCGCGTCGGTCAACAGCACCACCGGGGTCCCGCCGACCGTCATCGCCGCGAGCTGGCGGCACGGGCCGCCGCCGCAGGTCACCACCGGCGACACCGGGGCGGCCGCGGGCTCGGCCGCGGCGGCGGGCTCCTCCGGCCGCGGCCGGAGGAGGAACACCGCGGCGATCGCACCGACGGTCACCACCGCGGCCAGCACCGCGGTGAGCAGCGCCGACCGAGGCGTCCGCGCCGCCGAAGTCCGCATGAGACAGAGCGTAAGCCGCGTCGCGACTGTGTGTGGGCAGCGGCCCGGCGGGGTGTGGCTGAAATCCCCCGGCCGGGCACCCGGCGGAGGCAACCCGGGGTGGCGGAGCGTGTCCGTCTATGTTGTCCGGGTGACCAACCCGAACCTTCCCCCCGCGCTCTACCTGCCGACCGGCCCGGCCAGCGCCGAGACCGAAGGCGCGTCGATCGAGCTGCGGCGCACGCCGGACGGCCGCACCGCGCTCGTCGCGTTCACCGCGCTCGACCGGCTGATCGACTGCTGCGGCGAGCACCAGCCGTGGGTGCTGGTGAACACCGAGCACCTGCCGACGGTCCACGCGGCGAACCCGTACGACGTCATCGTGCTGGACTCACCGCTGCCCCAGGAGCTGCGCCACCACGTCTGAGCGTGGTTCAGCTCTCACTCAAGAGACTCCCGACGTCATATCCGTAGACTCCCCCGTACCGCGTGGGCGGTCAGCGATGGAGCTGTCGGGACGCAGGAGGTGCGGGGTGGCCGAGCAGGTCGGCGAATCCACCGGTGGTCCGGTGACCAAGATCCTGGTCACCAACCGGGGCGAGATCGCGGTACGCGTGATCAGAGCCGCCAAGGACGCTGGGCTCGCCAGCGTCGCGGTGTACGCCGACCCGGATCGCGACGCACCGCACGTGCGCCTGGCCGACGAAGCCTTCGCGCTCGGCGGCACCACGGCCGCCGAGAGCTACCTGAACTCCGACAAGCTGCTCGACGCCGCCAAGCGCGCGGGCGCCGACTCGGTGCACCCGGGCTACGGCTTCCTCTCCGAGAACGCCGACTTCGCCCAGGCCGTCCTCGACGCCGGGCTGACCTGGATCGGGCCGAGCCCGCAGGCCATCCGCGACCTCGGCGACAAGGTCACCGCGCGCCACATCGCCCTGCGCGCGGGCGCGCCGCTGGTGCCGGGCACCAAGGAGCCGGCCAAGGACGCCGACGAGATCGTCGCGTTCGCCGACGAGTACGGCCTGCCGGTGGCCATCAAGGCCGCGTTCGGCGGCGGTGGCCGTGGCCTGAAGGTCGCGCGCACCCGCGAAGAGATCCCCGAGCTGTTCGAGTCGGCGACGCGGGAAGCGGTCGCCGCGTTCGGCCGCGGCGAGTGCTTCGTCGAGCGCTACCTGGACAAGCCGCGCCACGTCGAGGCCCAGGTGCTGGCCGACCAGCACGGCAACGCGATCGTCGTCGGCACCCGCGACTGCTCGCTGCAGCGCCGGCACCAGAAGCTCGTCGAGGAGGCGCCCGCGCCGTTCCTGTCCGACGAGCAGCGCAAGCGCATCCACGAGTCGGCGAAGGCGATCTGCAAGGAAGCCGGGTACTACGGCGCCGGCACGGTCGAATACCTCGTCGCCACCGACGGCACCATCTCCTTCCTCGAGGTCAACACGCGCCTGCAGGTCGAGCACCCGGTCTCGGAGGAGACCACCGGCCTCGACCTCGTCCGCGAGATGTTCCGCATCGCGCGCGGCGAGAAGCTGCGGATCACCGAGGACCCCGAGCCGCGCGGCCACTCGATCGAGTTCCGCATCAACGGCGAGGACGCCGGCCGCGGCTTCCTGCCCGCGCCGGGCACGGTGACGAAGTTCGTCGCGCCGAGCGGCCCCGGCGTGCGCGTCGACTCCGGTGTCGAGTCCGGCAGCGTGATCGGCGGCCAGTTCGACTCGATGCTGGCGAAGCTGATCGTCACCGGGTCCGACCGGAACAACGCCCTCGAACGCAGCCGCCGCGCCCTGGCCGAGATGGTCGTCGAGGGCATGGCGACCGTGCTGCCGTTCGACCGCGTGATCGTCGACGACCCCGCGTTCATCGGCGACGAGAACGGCTTCAGCGTGCACACGCGCTGGATCGAGACGGAGTTCGACAACAAGATCGAGCCGTTCGTGGCGCCGGACGTCGAGGCCGCCGAAGAAGAGCCGCGGCAGAACGTCGTCGTCGAGGTCGGCGGGCGGCGCCTGGAGGTTTCGCTGCCGGGCGGGTTCGCGCTCGAAGGCGGCGCCGGGGGCGGCACCGCCGTCAAGGCGAAGCCGCGCAAGCGGGCCGGCGGCGGCAAGGCCGCGGTGAGCGGCGACGCCGTCACCGCGCCGATGCAGGGCACCATCGTCAAGGTCGCCGTCGAAGAGGGCCAGACGGTCGAAGCCGGTGAGCTGATCGTCGTCCTCGAGGCGATGAAGATGGAGAACCCGGTCACCGCGCACAAAGCGGGCACGATCACCGGCCTTTCGGTCGAGGTCGGCGCCGCCGTGACGCAGGGCACACAGCTGCTGGAGATCAAGTAGCGCAGTTCGTTGCGGATGTCGTGGTGGGCCGCCCCCGTGGCGGCCTACCATCGACTACGTGACCGAAGTCCCGTCTCCGCAGCTGCGGATCAGCGACCAGAACCGCGAGTCCGCGCTGTCCGCGCTCGGTGAGCACATGAGCGCGGGGCGGATCGACATCGACGAATACGGCGAGCGCTCGGCGCGGATCACCGCGGCGAAGACGCGCGGAGAGCTCGTCGACCTCTTCGCGGACCTGCCCGCGCCGCACCCCCGCTACGACGACGTCCCCCAGGCCGTCGCGGCTCCCGAGCCGGCCACGGAGGCCGCACCGGCACCGCGGCACCCGGGTACGCCGGACGGCTGGACGGGCCCGCAGCGGTTCGTGGCCGCGTTCGTCCCGCTGGTCTGGATCGCGGTGATCGCGCTGATCGCCACCGGGGTCGTGCACGGGGCGCTGATCCTCGTCCCGATCGGGCTGAGCATCTTCGGCCGGTCGATGTGGGGCCACAGCGGGCACCACGACCACCGCCACGACCGGCACCTGCGCGACCGGGAGCGCCGGCGCGAGCTGCGCGACTCCTTCCGCGACCACCGGCGTGGCCTGGACCGCTGAGCCACCGTGGGCGACATGCGGTTGAGCGACGACGAGCGCCAGGACGCCCTGGACGTCCTCGAAGAGCACGTCCGCTCCGGGCGGCTCGACATCGACGAGTACGGCACCCGCTCCGCGAAGGTCACCGCGGCCAAGCGGGTCAGCGAGCTCGTGCCGCTGTTCGACGACCTGCCCTCGCCGCGCCCGAGCGCGCTGCTCAACGGGGCCTCCGCGCCCCCGGTGCCGGTGATGTCCGGCGACAACGCGCTGCAGCAGTTCCTGATCCGCGGCGCGGTCCCGATCGCGATCGTCCTCGCGGTCGCGGTGCTCATCCTGTCCCGCGGCCGGCTGCTCATCATCTCGGTCGCGCTGCCGCTGGTGGTCGCGATGATCGCCGGGGCCCGCCGGCGGCGCTGAACCTGCGAGAATCACCGGCGTGATGGGCGTGGTGCCGGGCGCGCTGGACGTCCGAGGCGAACGGCTGGCGGGGCCGATCTTCACCGGCGTCGGGCTGGCCGGGCTCGCCGCTTGCGTGATCTGGGGGCCCGGAGTCCGGGGCGCCACGCTGGTCGTCGTCGTGCTGGCGGCGGTGTGGGTGCCGCTGCTGATCCCGCTGTTCCCGCACCGGCGGACGCACCCCTGGGTCGCCGCCGGCTACTACGCCGGCGTGCTCGCGGCCGCGACGGTGCTGGTGGCGCGCGACGACACGTTCATGGGCTTCGCGTCCTTCGGCTACCCGCTCGCCTTCGTGCTCTTCCCGGCGCGGTGGGGGTTCTTCGCGGTGGCCGCGACAGCGACGTTGCCGCTGCTGGCCGCCGACCCGGGCTCGCGCAGCCCGACCTGGGTGCTGGTCCTGTCGATGGCCGGCCCGCTGCTGTACGCCGCGTGGTTCGTCGGCGCGGAGAGCGAGCAGCGGCGGAAGGCGAACGTCCGGCTGGAAGCGGCGCTCGAGGAGAACGCGGACCTGCACGCGCGGCTGGTGGCCCAGGCGCGCGAAGCCGGCGTGCTCGACGAACGGCAGCGGATGGCCCGCGAAATCCACGACACCCTCGCCCAGGGCCTGACCGGGATCGTCACGCAGCTGCAGGCGGCGGACGGCCCGGACCGCGACCGGCGGCTGGAGCAGGTCAAGGCGCTCGCCCGCGACAGCCTCGCCGAAGCGCGGCGAGCGGTGCAGGCCCTCCGACCGGAACCCCTCGACGCGGCTCAGCTGCCGGAAGCGCTTTCCCGGCTGGCCGAGCGGGTGTCGTCGACGTCCGGAGTCGCGGTTCGCGTGGAGACGACCGGTGACGCCCGGCCCCTGCTGCCCGAACTGGAGGAAACGCTTTACCGCGTCGCGCAGGAGGCGCTGGCGAACGCGGAGAAGCACGCGAAGGCGTCGCGGATCGGGGTGACTCTGTCCTATTCGGACGATCTGGTGCTGCTCGACGTCGTCGACGACGGCATCGGCTTCCGCCCCGGCGACCGCGGCGAGGGCACCGGCTTCGGCCTGGAGGCGATGCGGCAGCGCGTCCGCCGGGTGGCGGGGACGCTGTCGATCGAGAGCACCCCCGGCGACGGCACGGCCGTGAGCGCCCAGGTCCCGGCCCTCTGAGATTGCTCCTTTCGCCGGGCAACCGGTCCCCCGCCTCGGACGTGGTGATCGTGCAGGTCGGGGGAAGGGAACAAAATGCGGGTGGACGCCGACGACGAGAACTCGTCCGGCGTGGTGGCCGGCACGATCCACGACTACGAGAGCATGGTCAGCCGGACGTACACACTGGACGCGTCGGGCTACCACATCAAGGACGTCCCGGCGGGCTACGACTCCGTGTTCGGCGTCGCGATCAACACCCGCGGCGACGTGCTGGGTGAGGCCTATCGGTTCGGTGGCACCGGGGCCGTCGTCCTGTGGCGGGCCGACGGCAGTGCGCCGGTGGTCATCCCGGAGACGGGCGACGTCTCGTCCCCGCGCGACCTGGACGACGACGGCACGATCCTGCTGGACTCGGGCATCGGCTCCGCGCTGTGGAAGGACGGCGTCGTCCGGTACCTGTCGCCGAGCCCGGCGGCCCAGGCCTGGGGATCCTCGGCGGCCGGGCGACGGGCGTCAACCAGGCCGGCCTGACGACCGGGCTGGTGCCGAACCCGGCGGGCCCGGTGATCGTCGGCAACGCGATCGTCTGGCGCGGCACGACCCCGGGCGAGGTCCGCGCACCGAGCGGCTACTCGACGTTCGAAGCCCCGGTCGTCGCCGACGACGGCACGCTCGCGGGTTACGCGTCGAACGACCTGACCGCCGGCAGCGGGGTGCCGGTGATCTGGCGCTTGACGCCGTGATCCGGCCCTGATCGCCGGGCCGGGAGCGGGGTGCTCCCGGCCTGGCTAGGCTGGGCGGAGTGGAACCGGTGGAGATCAACGCGGGCACTTACTACCTGCGCCAGCTGCGCGCCGACCGGCACATCGACGACCGGCCGCTGCTCATGGAGGCGTTCGCCGACCCGACGCACCGCAAGTACGTGCTGAACTACCGCCTGCGCACCCTCGACGAGGCAACGGAGTACGTGGCGCTCCGAGCGGCCCAATGGGCGGGCGACGAGCGCTGTTCGTGGGCGATCGCGGAGCCGACGTCAGGGCGTCTGCTCGGCGAGGTGGGCCTGCGCGAGCTGGACCTTTCGTCGGAGTACGCGGAGGCGACGATCTGGGTTCACCCGACCGAGCGAGGCAAGGGCATCGCGACGACGGCGTTGAACGCGGCCTTGCGCTTCGGTTTCGGCGGCCTGGGGCTGACCGAGGTGAGCTACCGGTACGAGGAGAGCAACGCGGCCTCGGCGATCGTGGCGGAGCGCTGCGGGTTCACGTTGGTGGGCCCGGAGCCGGACCCCGCCCCCACCAGCGAACGCCTGATCCGCTGGCACCGCACGGCCTGACACCCCTCAGCTCACCGGCTCCACGATGCCCGCCCGGGCCTCCGGGGCCGCCGACCTCAACGCGTCCGCCGCTTCGTCGCTCGGCTGGGACTGGGACTCCCTCTCCGCCTCCACCCGGGCGTTGTAGACCTCGATCTCCCGCTTCACCGTTTCGGGTGACCAGCCGAGGACCTCGCCGACCAGCGTCGCGACCTGCTCGGCGCAGTCGACGCCGCGGTGGGCGTACTCGATCGAGATGCGCGTCCGGCGGGCCAGGACGTCCTCCAGGTGCAGCGCCCCCTCGTGCGAAGCCGCGTACACCACTTCGACGCCCAAATAATCCGGAGCATGCTCGATCGGCTTCAGCAGCTCCGGGCGGCCGTTCGCCGACGTCAGGACCTCGTTGACCAGCGAGCCGTAGCGGTCGAGCAGGTGCCGGACCCGGTACGGGTGCAGGCCGTGCTCGGCGGCCAGGTGGTCGGCCTGGTTGACCAGGGCGTGGTAGCCGTCCGCGCCGATCAGCGGGACCTTGTCCGTGATCGACGGCTGCGAGCGGCCCGGCAGGTCCACCGCCGCCGCGTCGACGGCGTCCGCCGCCATCACCCGGTACGTCGTGTACTTGCCGCCGGCGATCGCGACCAGGCCTGGTGCCACCCGAGCCACCGCGTGCTCGCGCGAAAGCTTCGACGTCTCTTCGCTCTCCCCCGCCAGCAACGGGCGAAGGCCCGCGTACACACCTTCGATGTCGTCGTGCGTCAGCGGCGTCGCCAGGACGCTGTTGACGTGCTCGAGGAGGTAGTCGATGTCGTGCTTCGTCGCCGCCGGGTGCGCCAGGTCCAGGTTCCAGTCCGTGTCCGTCGTCCCGACGATCCAGTGGTTGCGCCACGGGATCACGAACAGCACCGACTTCTCGGTGCGCAGGATCATCCCCGACTCCGAGACGATCCGGTCGCGCGGCACGACGATGTGCACGCCCTTGCTGGCGCGCACGCGGAACCGCCCGCGGCCGCCGGAGAGCCGCTGCAGCTCGTCGGTCCACACGCCGGTGCAGTTGATCACCGCGGCCGCCGAGATCTCCGTTTCGCGCCCGTCCTCGACGTCGCGCACGCGGACGCCGGACACCCGGTCGGCCTCGCGCAGGAACCCGACGACCTGGGTCGACGTCCGCACGACCGCGCCGTAGTGCGCCGCCGTCCGGGCCACCGTCATGGTGTGGCGGGCGTCGTCGGACTGCGCGTCGTAGTAGCGGATCCCGCCGATCAGCGCGGACCGCTTGAGCGCCGGCACCATCCGCAACGCACCCGCCCGGGTGAGGTGCTTCTGGCCCGGGACGCTCTTGGCGCCGCCCATCGTGTCGTACATCAGCAGGCCGGCGGCGGTGTAGGGCCGCTCCCACACGCGGCGCGTCAGTGGGTAGAGGAAGCTGACCGGCTTGACCAGGTGCGGCGCGATGGTCGTCAGCATCAGCTCGCGTTCGCGCAGCGCTTCCCGGACCAGGCCGAATTCGAGCTGTTCCAGGTAGCGCAGGCCGCCGTGGAAGAGCTTGCTCGACCGGCTCGACGTCCCCGAGGCGAGGTCGCGGGCCTCGACGAGCGCGACCCGCAGTCCGCGCGTCGCGGCGTCCAGCGCCGTGCCCGCGCCGACCACGCCGCCGCCGATGACGACGAGGTCGAAGGTCTCGTTGCCGAGCCGCTGCCAGGTCTGTTCCCGCTTGGCCGGGCCCAGTCGAGCCGGGTTCGTCTCCGCTGCGTGCTGCGCACTGGCCACGTGACACTCCTCCTCGTGCTGGCGAGGCTTCCAGCATCGCACGACCTGGTGATCCTCCGCCCGTCCACGGATGACACGTGTGGCGTAACCCTCCGCGATCTTGCTGTGCCGCTGGTTTGCCAATCCGACGGCAGTCACGGCGGAAACCGGCACCTCGCGCGAATCGCTGCGGCCCGTATCCGCCTGCTTTGGGTCGGATTGGTAAAAAGTTTCGGCTACCCGGTGCTTGGTATCCGCTTCTACGCCCCGGTAACGTCGCGCGGACGTGGGTCGGCAACGGTGCCGTGGCACGCCGTGATCGACCCTGCGCAGAGTGTCCAGTGTGGAGGTGCAGCGGTGAGTGCTGGGGCAATAATCGTCTGGGAACTACTGGGAACGGCCGCCCTGATCCTGCTCGGCAACGGCGTGGTCGCGAACCACGTGCTCCGCAAGAACAACGGCCACAACGCCGGGTTCTTGTTCATCAACTTCGGCTGGGCGTTCGCCGTCTTCACCGGCGCCAGCATCGCCGCGCCCAGTGGCGCGCACCTCAACCCCGCAGTGACGCTGGGCCTGGCGATCTCGGGCAAGACCCCGTGGGCCGACGTCCCCTTCTACTTCATCGGGCAGATGGCAGGCGCGATCATCGGCGCCGTCCTCTGCTGGGCCGCCTACAAACTGCAGTTCGACGACCACCCCGAGCCGGAGAACACGCTCGGCATCTTCTCCACCGCACCTCAGATACCGAACACCGTGTGGAACCTCGTCACCGAGGTCATCGGCACCTTCGTCCTGGTGGCGTGGATCCTGCTCAGCCCGGTGGTCTCCGTCGGCGACGGCGGCACCCCGAACTTCGGCAACTCCGCACTGGGCTACGCCGGCGTGTCCTTCGTCGTGCTCGTGATCGGTACCTCCCTCGGCGGGCCGACGGGCTACGCCATCAACCCGGCCCGCGACCTCGGCCCGCGCATCGCGTACGCCTTCCTGCTGCCGATCAAGAACAAGGCCAACGCGAACTGGGGTTACTCGTGGATCCCGGTCGCCGGCCCGCTGGCCGGTGGCGCGCTCGCCGCGTTGCTCTACCTCGGTGTGCACAACCTGACCTGATCGCCCCACTTACCGAATTCCTGGAGCACAGATGACTTCGTACGTAGCCGCGATCGACCAGGGCACCACGTCGACCCGGTGCATGATCTTCAACCACGAGGGCCGCGTGGTCTCGGTCGACCAGCGCGAGCACGAGCAGATCTTCCCGAAGGCGGGCTGGGTCGAGCACAACGCCGAAGAGATCTGGGAGAACACGCGCCGGGTCGCCGCGGGCGCGCTGGCCAAGGCCGACCTGACCGCGAAGGACATCGTCGCGGTCGGCATCACCAACCAGCGCGAGACCGCGCTGGTCTGGGACAAGACGACCGGCAAGCCGGTGTACAACGCGATCGTCTGGCAGGACACCCGCACCGACAAGATCGTCACCGAGCTCGGCAACCTCGGCGGCGGCCAGGAGCGCTACCGCGAGAAGGTCGGCCTCCCGCTCGCGACGTACTTCTCCGGGCCGAAGATCAAGTGGATCCTCGACAACGTCGACGGCGCGCGCGAGAAGGCCGAAGCCGGTGACTTGATCTTCGGCAACATGGACACCTGGGTGCTGTGGAACATGACCGGCGGGGCCGACGGCGGCGTGCACGTCACCGACCCGACCAACGCGTCGCGCACCATGCTGATGGACCTCGAAACCCTGCAGTGGGACGCCGACATCGCCGGTGAGATGGGCATCCCCCTTTCGATGCTGCCGGAGATCCGCTCCTCGTCCGAGGAGTACGGCAAGGTCCGCGAGAAGGGTGCGCTGGCCGGCGTGCCGATCTCGGGCATCCTGGGCGACCAGCAGGCCGCGACGTTCGGCCAGGCCTGCCTTTCGCCCGGCGAGGCCAAGAACACCTACGGCACCGGCAACTTCATGCTGCTCAACACCGGCACCGAGAAGGTGATGTCACAGAACGGGCTGCTCACCACGGTCTGCTACAAGATCGGCTCGAACGACACGATCTACGCGCTGGAAGGCTCCATCGCGGTGACCGGTTCGCTGGTGCAGTGGCTGCGCGACAACCTCGGTATGATCGGGACCGCGGCCGAGATCGAGGAGCACGCGCGCAGCGTCGAGGACAACGGCGGCGCGTACTTCGTCCCGGCGTTCTCGGGTCTGTTCGCTCCTTACTGGCGATCCGACGCTCGCGGCGCGATCGTCGGGCTCACCCGGTTCGTCAACAAGGGCCACCTCGCCCGCGCGGTCCTGGAGGCGACGGCCTTCCAGTCCCGTGAGGTGATCGACGCGATGAACGCCGACTCGGGTGTCCCGCTGAAGTCGCTCAAGGTGGACGGCGGCATGGTCGTCAACGAGCTGCTGATGCAGTTCCAGGCCGACATCCTCGGCGTGCCGGTGATCCGTCCCGTGGTCAACGAGACGACGGCGCTGGGTGCCGCGTACGCCGCCGGGCTGGCGGTCGGGTTCTGGAAGTCCGAGGACGACATCCGGAACAACTGGGCGCAGGACAAGCAGTGGGACCCGGCGATGGACGACTCCCGCCGCGACCGCGAGTACCGCAACTGGAAGAAGGCCGTGACGAAGACCTTCGATTGGGTCGCCGACGACGACTGAGCGGACTGACCGGCCCGGGGCCGGGGGCGTCGTTCGGCGTCTCCGGCCCGCGGCCGCGCGGTACCCCCTCAGTCCTCCCAGCCCTCCGGTTTCCCGGACCGCTCGTTCGGCGAAATGACCAGGAATGGCGCCCCCTGGTCGTCCACCACCCGGACCTGCCGCCCGTACGGTGAGTCGAACGGCTGGTCCAGCGCCTGGCCGCCCAGCTCCACCACCTTGGCCGCGCTCTCGTCCGCGTTCGCCACCGAGAAGTACGTCGACCAGTTCGACGGCACCTCCGCCGGCACCGAGCCGGGCAGCGCGCCGAGCCCGCCGACCGGGCGACCGTCGATCAGCAGCACCGCGTACGTGAAGTCGTCGTTCGACAGGTCCTGGAACCCGTACCCGAACACCTGCTCGTAGAACGCCTTCGCCGCCGGGTAGTCGCGGCTCATGCACTCGTTCCAGGCCAACGTGCCCGGCGCCGCCGTGACCTGCGTGCCCAGGTGGTGGCCCGGCTCCCACAGCCCGAACACCGCGCCCGCCGGGTCGGCCGCCACCGCCATCCGGCCTTCCTTCAGCACTTCCATCACCGGCACGACGATCTGCCCGCCCGCCTCGGTGATCGACGCGGCCGTCTTGTCCACGTCGGACACTGACAGGTACGTCGTCCACACCGGAGGCATGTCCTGCCCCGACGGTGTCTGGCCGATCCCGGCGACCGGCCGCCCACGCAGCTCCGCCATGCCGTAGAAGCCGGTTTCCTCACCGCCCGCCTGCACGTCCCAACCGAACAGGCCGCTGTAGAAAGCCACCGCTTTCGCCTGGTCGGGCACCATCAGGTCCACCCAGCTGGGCGTGCCATCGGGCCACCGCTCGTCCCGGAACACCATGTCGACTCCAACCCTCGCCTACGCCGCCTCGGGTGACGGCCGACACAGTCTTGCACCGAGCACCGACAAAACAGGGCCGAAGGACCTTCAGTGGCCGACGAGCTGGGCGTACACGACGATGTTGTCGACGTAGTTGTGCGCGCTCCGGTCGAAAACTCCCCCGCAGGTGATCAGCCGCAGCTCAGGGCCCGCCGTGTCGTCGTACACGCCTTCCTTCTCGAAGTCCTGCTTCGGCACCTGGTGCACCTTGGTCACCTGGAACAGCGCCGTCGTCCCGTCCTGGCGCGCGATCGAGACGCGGTCGCCGGCGGCCAGCTCCTTGAGCCGGTAGAAGATGCCCTTCTGGTGGTTGCCGTCGACGTGCCCGAGGACGACGGCGGGGCCGACCTCGCCCGGCGTCGGCGCGTACGTGTACCAGCCCGCCTGCAGCGGCGTGGTCACCGGTGGCACCTGGATGGTGTTGTCCGCGTTGACGCCCAGCGGCACCAGCGACGAGTGCGCGCCGATCTTCGGGATGTCGATCGAGACCGGATCGGACTCCGGCAACGCGGCGACGGCGTCCTGCTCGCCGGCCGCGAACTCCGGGTTCACCGCGACGGGCTGGGCGGGCGGCGGCTGCGCGGTCGACGTCTCGGATCCGTCGCCGCCGAGCGTCAGCGCCAGCACCACCAGCGCGGCCAGCAACGCCACGACCAGGGCGATCAGATAACCCCGTCGGCTCGTGCTCCTCGTGCTCATGTGCTCCCCCCTTCCTGCGGGTTCACTCGTCCGGGCGGCCCGATCGGTTGGGCCGCCCAGACGCTACCCCCGCTCCCCTCGGGAGATCAGCGGCGCCGGACCCGCCGGGCCAGCACCAGACCGCTGCCGCCGACCGCGAGCACGCCCATGGCGGCCGCGGCCGCGAGCGGGCTGCCGGAGTCGTCGGCCGGGCCGTCGGTGCCGCCGGTCTGCGGCGCGCCCGCCGGCACCTTGGTGACCTGCTTCGGCGCACCCAGCAAGGTGAACTTCGTGCTGATCTCGGCACCGCCGCAGAAGAACGACAGCGGATACACGCCCGGCTTCACCGGCTTCACGACGGCGGACGCGACGGCGGCCGGCGCGGTCGCCGGGTCGTTCTGCGGGCCGGTGCGGCGCAGCGAGCCGATGGTGAGAGCCGGCGAAGTCAGGTCATGCGTGCCTTCGGCGGCGCAACCCACCCGGATCTGCACCTTTGCGCCAGGGCGGGCGACCTTCGGAATCACCTGGACGTAGGCCTTCGGGACACCCACGTACTCGGCCGGGGCGTCCGCGGCCGGCGACGTGCTCGCCAGCGCCGCACCGGGCGCGAGGACGAGGAAAGCGGTGGCGAAACTCGCGACGACAGCGGTCTTCTTCATTCTTTTCTCCCCTGTGGAATGATTCGACGCAGCAATTGCACGGACACCGATCGCAGTTCCCCCTGCCTCGGCTTTGTCCGCTTGCTTATGTCCTCAAGACGTCTCCACCTGCGAAAGGTTGCACCCGTCGGTCACGAAAAAACCGCCCCGGAGCGTGACCCCGGGGCGGTTCGGCGTATTCGGGAATTCAGCCGGCCATACTGCCGTCGCCCGCTTTCGCTGCCCCCGACGGCACCTTCGAAACCTGCGGCGCCGGCACCGAGAACTGCGTGCTGTAAGTCTGGGCGCCGCACGTCACGGTGAGCGGGTACGTCCCAGCCCCGGTACCCGGATTGAGGGCGACGTCGGCGCTGATGTTCGCGTCGACACCCATGAACGGGCCCGGGATGTAGTTCGAGAACGTCAGCACCGGCGAGGAGAACGTCGGCGAAGCGCCTTCGCACTTCGCTAGCGCGACATTCGGCGCATCGCGGACGTACTTGTCCACGAGCGACTGGTTGATCGCGGTGTTGACGTTGAGCTGCACACTGCCCTTCACCGGCGTGGCGCTGGGCGCCGGACTGGGACTCTGCTGCTGCGCTTGCGCCGGCCCCGCCAGCGTCGTCGCCCCGATCAGCGTTGCTACAACGAAAACCACCGTCTTGCGCACCTTCGCACCCTTCGCGTCCTTCAGCCGTACAACCGACAAGACGCGACGGGGCGCGACGGGTTGCCTACCGGATCAGTCGAGATCGTCGTGACGCATGAGCTGGCGCCCGGCCTCGGTGATCGAGCCCGACAGCGACGGGTACACCGAAAATGTCAGTGCCAGGTGGTCCACTGTGAGCTGGTTCTGGACGGCGAGCGCGATGGGAAGGATGAGCTCGCTCGCCTGCGGCGCCACGACGACTCCACCGACGACCACGCCGGTGGCGGGGCGGCAGAACAGCTTCACGAAGCCTCGGCGGAGGCCCTCCATCTTCGCGCGCGCGTTGGTGGCCAGGGGCAGCATGATGGTGCGCGCGGGCACCTCGCCGGAGTCGATCGCGTGCTGGCTGATGCCGACGGTGGCGATCTCCGGGTGGGTGAACACGTTGGCGGCGACGGTCTTGAGCTTGATCGGCGCGACGCCCTCGCCCAGCGCGTGCCACATCGCGATGCGGCCCTGCATGCTCGCCACCGAGGCCAGCATGAGCACGCCGGTGCAGTCGCCGGCGGCGTAGATCCCGGGAACGGAGGTGCGCGAAACGCGGTCGACGGTGATGAACCCGCCGGGGCCGGGCGAGATGCCGACGCGGTCGAGGCCGATGTCCTTGGTGTTCGGGACCGACCCGACGGTCATCAGCGCGTGGCTGGCTTCGATCACGCGGCCGTCGGCGAGGAAGATCTCGACGCCCTTTTCGGTGCGCTCGACGCGGTCGGCGCGCGCCTGCTTCGCGACGGTCGTGCCGCGCTGCGAGAAGACCTCTTCGAGCACCGCGGCGGCGTCGGCGTCCTCGTGCGGGAGGACGCGGTCGCGGCTGGAGACGACGGTGACCTTGACGCCCATCTCGGTGTAGGCGGACGCGAACTCGGCGCCGGTGACGCCCGAGCCGATCACGGCGAGGTGCTCGGGCAGCTCCTCGAGCTCGTAGAGCTGGCGCCAGTCGAGGATGCGCTCGCCGTCGGGCACGGCGCCGGGCAGCACGCGCGGGGTGGCGCCGGTGGCGATCAGGACGACGTCCGCGGGCAGCTTCTCGGTTTGGCCGTCCGACGTCGTCACGGCGACCTTGTGGGTCGCGAGGCCGGTCTCGTCGTCGCAGAAGCGGGCTTCGCCGATGACGACGCGGACGCCTTCGCGCTGGACGCGGGCCCGGATGTCGGCGGACTGGGCGAGCGCGAGGCCCTTCACCCGGCCGTGGACGGTCGGGAGGTCGATGCTCGTGTCGGCCAGGTCGGTGTTGATGCCGAGCTCGCCGAGGTCGTGCATCTTCGCCAGCGCACCCGAGCTCGCGATGAACGTCTTCGAAGGAACGCAGTCGTAGAGGACGCACGCGCCACCCAGTCCGTCACGCTCGACGATCGTGACGTCGGCCCCGTGCTGGACTGCGACCAGCGCGGCTTCGTAGCCGGCCGGGCCCCCGCCCATGATCACGATCCTGGTCACCTGGGTCCTCCTCGAAGTGCTCGCGTGCGGTGCACTCACCGTACGCGGCGAAGGTGACCGGACACTGAAGTGGGCGAACACGGCGAGTGCGTCCACTCGGGTGAGCGCGGGGTCGCTACGCTGTCGGCGTGCCGTTGTATGCCGCGTACGGATCGAACATGGAGCCCGCCCAGATGCTGGAGCGCGCGCCGCACTCTCCGATGGCCGGCTCCGGCTGGCTGGAGGGGTGGCGCCTGACCTTCGGCGGCGAGGACCTCGGCTGGGAAGGTGCCCTGGCCACGATCGTCGAGGACCCGGCCTCCCGGGTCTTCGTCGTGTTGTACGACGTGACGTCGCTGGACGAGACGGGCCTGGACCGCTGGGAAGGCGGCGAGCTGGGGATCCACTCGAAGATCCGGTTACGGGTCCAGACGATGGACGGCTCGACCTTGGCCTGGTTGTACGTCCTGGACGCCTACGAAGGCGGCTTGCCTTCGGCCCGCTACCTGGGCGTCCTGGCGGACGCCGCCGAGGCGGCCGGCGCTCCCGCCGACTACGTCGACGACCTGCGAACCCGCCCCTGCTCCGGCATAACCGGCTAACCCGTGTCGTCCCTCTAATCACGCGTGTCGACCCTTCAATCACGCGTGTCGACTCTCTGATCACGCTGCCCGGCCCGATCGCCGGTTGAAGGCGTTGTGCAACTCGACCAGAAGGCGACTTGGATCCCGGAGGTCGGCCGCGCTGGCCCGGATGGTGATCCAGCCACGGGCTGCCATCCGCTCGTCGCGTTCGCGATCGTATTCGCGCCGTTCCTCGTGGGCGGCGAACCCGTCGTACTCGAGGGCGATCTGCCTACTCGGCCAAGCCATGTCGAACACGTAGAGCTTGCGGCCGTCGATGGCGGTGATCTCGTACTGCGGTTCGGGCACCGGAAAGCCGGCTTCGACGACGATCAGCCGGAGCACGCTCTCCGGAGGCGATTCCGCCTTGCCGGTGGTGAGGTCCAGGAGCATCAACGCCCTGTGGATACCTCGCCGGTCCCGGCGGTCGTCGAGCCGGTCGCGGACGTTCTCCCGGAGTTTCGCGCAGTGGTCCGGCGGCAGTCCTCGCATGGCCTCGTCGGCCGCGGTGAAGGCCGCTCGCTTGTTCCCATCGCAGAGGAAGTCGGCCAGGGCGCGATCGAGCAGGAACGTCGCGAGGCCATCGATTTCGATCACGTCCTCGTCCCGGAAGCCACCCTGGTGCACGACCAGACCGGCCCGTGACCGAATGCGCCGCGAGTACGGCACCATCACGTGGATATTGCGGTCGTCGGCAGCCGAAATGCCATGTAGGGCAAGAGAAGTGGCTCCAGCCAGCGCGACCGGAGGACCGACGGCGAGCAACGCTGCGGCGGCTCTCGTCGGCAGCTTCAGCAGGTCGGTGGCGTGCACGACAACGCCTCGCCACGGCTGCGAAAGCAGCCCACGGTCAAGCCCTTCGAGGACCTTGCGCCGGCCTAGGATCCGATCGGCCTCGCAACGCGAGAGCACTCCATGTCGCCTTGCCCACTCGATCACGACATCGAGAATGAGGCCCTTCCCGCTCGGATGGAAGGGCCTCATTCTCGATCTGTGGATAACTGCCTACCTGTGGATAACCTGTGCACAACCCCGCCGTGAGGGAAGGGTCGACACGCGTGATTAGAGGGTCGACACGCGTGATTGAAGGGTCGACTCGGTTAGGCGAGGGTGGTTAGGGCTGTGTGGACCAGGGTTCGGACTCCGCAGAGCAGGGCTCGCTCGTCGAGGATGAACGTGGGGCGGTGGATGTCGGACTGGGGTTCCGGGGAACCGGACCAAACGCCCAGCCGGGCGAAGGCTCCCTGGACGTGCTCCAGGTACCAGCCGAAGTCCTCGCCACCTGAGGACTGCTCTGTCGACGCCACCGCGCCTTCGCCCAGGGCCGCGTCGACGCCCGCGCGCATCAGGGCCGTCGAGTCCGCGTCGGACACCACCGGCGGGACTCCGCGGCGGTAGTCCAGGTGGAAGCCGACGCCCGTCGGCGCCAGGAGGGATTCGACAGAAGACGCCACCAGCGGCTCCAGCGCCGTCCAGACCTCGTGGTCGGCCGTGCGCAGCGTGCCGCGCAGGACACCGTTCTGCGGGACGGCGTTGGCCGCCTGGCCCGCGTGGACCGCGCCCCACACCAGCACCGTGCCGGACCTCGGGTCGACCCGGCGCGAAAGCAGGGCGGGAAGACCGGTGATCACCGTGCCGAGGGCGTGGACCAGGTCGGCCGTCAGGTGCGGCCGGGACGTGTGCCCGCCCGGCGACGTCAGCCGCAGCTCGATCAGGTCCGCCGCCGACGTCAGCGCGCCGACGCGCATGCCGATCTGGCCCACCTCGAGCCGCGGGTCCACGTGCAGGCCGTAGATCCGCTCGACGCCCTCCAGCGCGCCCGCCGCGATCATGTCCAGCGCACCGCCGGGCATGACCTCCTCGGCGGGCTGGAAGATCAGCCGGACGCGGCCGGGCAGCTCCGGCGCGCCGGCCAGGGCGCGGGCCGCACCCAGCAGGATCGCCGTGTGGGCGTCGTGGCCGCACATGTGGGCCGCGCCCTCGACGGTCGACGCGAAGGGCAGCCCGGTCGACTCGGTGAGCGGCAGCGCGTCCATGTCCGCGCGCAGGGCCACGCACCGCTCGCCGCTGCCGATGTCGCAGACGACACCGGTGCCGCCGGGCAGCACCCACGGCTTGAGCCCGACGGCACGCAGCAGCGTGACGACCAGTTCCGTGGTCGCGAACTCGTGCCGGGACAGCTCCGGGTGCGCGTGGATGTGCCGGCGCCAGGCGAGCACGTCGGTCGCGTTGGCGCGCAGCCAGTCATCGAGCCAGAACGGGCCGCGGCCCGCACCAAGGTCCTCCACGGGAGCCATGCTTACGCCCGCTTCGGAAATAAGCGCCTGGGACCCCTCCATGGGGTTGATGATGCGCCCATGGGGGTCGCCTGGAACGTCCGGCCGTGAGTCGAGCACCGTCACGCCGCACCTCCTCCCGCAACACGGGTAACCCGGGCAGCGGCTGGGGTCACGCAACGTGCCGATCGATCTGTCGTACGCATTTGCAGACGATCGTGCACCATGCAGGCGGCAACGCGCGCCTCGAAAACGGCCGTCCTAGATGGCCGGTACCGGATCTGCGTTGAACGGCGTGCAGTAGTTCGGCTAAGCCGAACGCCTCAAGAGCTCTTGGCCTTCTTCGACCGAATCCGCCTGCCCCAGATCACGATGCCGAGCAGCGCCACCGCGACCACGCCCGCGATCAGCTTGTTCTTGGTCTTTTCGGTGTTCGCCTTGTCCGTCTGCGCCGGGTCGAGGACCGGGCCCGGCGGCTGCGTCTGCGTCTGCACCGGGACCAGCGCGACGGAGGCGTGCGCGACCGTCACCGTGACGGCCGCCGAGCGCACCGGTTCGGCGGACGCCGGCGACGCGCTGAACAGCACCGCGCCCAGCACCCCGGCCAGGACCAGACCCCGCAGTTTCGCCATGTCATCCCTTCGCCACGACCAGGCATTCTCCCGCGGAACGCCCGGCGCGTCAGCCCCCACGCGGTGGACCGAACGCGTCGAGGATCCGCTGAGCACCGAGGGTAGCCGTCAGTTCACCGTCCCGCACCGCCCGTTCGACGTCGGGAACGACCGTTCGCACGTCCGGATGTGCCGCCAGACGACTCAGCAGCTGTTCGCGAACCATCGCCCACGTCCAGTCGACCTGCTGTCGGCGGCGGCGGGCATCGAGCTCGCCGGACGCCGTGAGCGTTTCGCGGTGCTGCTCGATCGCGCCCCACACCTCATCGAGCCGCAGGTTGTGCAGGCCGCTGCAGGTCAGCACCGGTGGCGTCCACGACGCTTCGGGCCCGTAGATCATCCTCAGCGCGCCCGAAAGCTCGCGGGCCGCGCGCCGGGCGTCCCGCTCGTGGTCACCGTCGGCCTTGTTGACGGCGATGACGTCGGCGAGCTCCAGCACGCCCTTCTTGATCCCCTGGAGCTGGTCGCCCGTGCGCGCGAGCGTCAAGAACAGGAAGCAGTCGACCATGTTCGCGACGGTCACTTCGGACTGTCCTACCCCGACGGTCTCGACCAGCACGGTGTCGTAGCCGGCGGCTTCCATCAGCACGATCGTCTCGCGCGTCGCCCGCGCGACACCGCCCAAGGTCCCGGACGTCGGCGACGGGCGGATGAACGCCCGTTCGTCGATCGCCAGGCGCGCCATCCGGGTCTTGTCGCCGAGGATCGACCCCCCGGTACGCGTCGACGACGGGTCGACCGCGAGCACGGCGACGCGGTGCCCGGCCGCGGTCAGGTCGGTCCCCAGCTGATCGATGAATGTCGACTTGCCGACACCGGGCACGCCCGTGATGCCGATCCGTCGCGCGCCACCGGACGAAGGCAGCAGCTCGACCAAAAGCTCCTGCGCCAACGCCCGGTGGTCCTCCCGCTGCGACTCGACCAGCGTGATCGCCTTCGACAGCGTCCCGCGATCGCCCGCCAGCACGCCCTTGGCGTAGGCGGTGACGTCGATCTTGCGCGGCAAGGGTCAGGACTCCTGCGCCGTCAGCTGGCCGAGCAGGTCGATGGCCGCGTCCGCGAGCACCGTCCCGGGCCCGAAGATCGCCGCCGCGCCGGCCTCGCGCAGCGCCGGGTAGTCCTGCGGCGGGATGACGCCGCCGACCACGACCATGATGTCCTCGCGGCCCAGCTCGGCGAGCTCGTGGCGCAGCGCGGGCACCAGCGAGAGGTGCCCGGCGGCCAAAGAGGACACTCCGACGACGTGCACGTCCGCCTCGATCGCCTGCCGCGCGACCTCGGCCGGGGTGGAGAACAGCGGGCCGACGTCGACGTCGAAGCCGATGTCGGCGAAGCCGGTGGCGATCACCTTCTGGCCGCGGTCGTGGCCGTCCTGGCCCATCTTCGCGACGAGGATCCGCGGCCGGCGGCCCTCTTCCGCGGCGAACTCTTCGACCAGCTGACGGGCCTTCTCGACGTTCTGCGACTTACCCACCTCTTCGCGGTAGACGCCCGAGATCGTCCGGATCTGCCCGGAGTGCCGGCCCCAGAGCTTCTCCAAGGCGTCGGAGATCTCGCCGACCGTGGCCTTCGCGCGGGCCGCGCCGATGGCCAGCTCCAGCAGGTTGCCGCCGTTCCCGGCGCCCTCGGTGAGCCGCCGCAGCGCGTCCTCGGTGGCGGCGGAGTCACGCTCTTCGCGAAGGCGCCGCAGCTTCTCCAGCTGTTGCGTCCGGACGCCGGCGTTGTCCACTTTGAGCACTTCGATGTCTTCATCGCTCGTGACCTGGTACTTGTTGACGCCGATCACGGGCTGCCGGCCGGAGTCGATGCGCGCCTGGGTGCGGGCGGCGGCCTCTTCGATGCGCAGCTTGGGGATGCCCGCGTCGATCGCCTTGGCCATGCCGCCGGCCTGCTCGACCTCGCTGATGTGCCCCCACGCCTTGCGCGCGAGGTCGTAGGTCAGCTTCTCGACGAACGCGCTGCCGCCCCACGGGTCGATCACGCGCGTGGTCCCGGACTCCTGCTGCAGCAGGAGCTGCGTGTTGCGGGCGATCCGCGCGGAGAAGTCCGTCGGCAGCGCGAGGGCCTCGTCGAGGGCGTTCGTGTGCAGCGACTGCGTGTGCCCCTGGGTCGCGGCCATCGCCTCGACGCACGTGCGCACGACGTTGTTGTAGACGTCCTGCGCGGTCAGCGACCAGCCCGAGGTCTGGGAGTGCGTCCGCAGCGACAGCGACTTCGAGCTGGCCGGCGAGAAGCCCTTCACCAGCTTTGCCCACAGCAGGCGCGCCGCGCGCAGCTTCGCGACCTCCATGAAGAAGTTCATGCCGATCGCCCAGAAGAACGACAGCCGCGGCGCGAACTTGTCCACACCGAGGCCCGCGTCGACGCCCGAGCGGATGTACTCGACGCCGTCGGCCAGCGTGTAGGCCAGCTCCAGATCGGCGGTCGCCCCGGCTTCCTGCATGTGGTAGCCGGAGATGGAGATCGAGTTGTACTTCGGCATGTGCTGCGAGGTGTAGGAGAAGATGTCGGAGATGATCCGCATCGACGGCTGCGGCGGGTAGATGTAGGTGTTGCGGACCATGAACTCCTTGAGGATGTCGTTCTGGATGGTCCCCGCGAGCTGCTCCGGTTTCACCCCCTGCTCCTCGGCCGCGACGACGTAGAGCGCCAGCACCGGCAGCACCGCGCCGTTCATCGTCATCGACACCGACATCTTGTCGAGGGGAATCCCGTCGAAGAGCTGCCGCATGTCGTAGATGGAGTCGATCGCGACGCCCGCCATGCCGACGTCGCCGGAGACGCGCGGGTGGTCGGAGTCGTAGCCGCGGTGGGTGGCCAGGTCGAAGGCGACCGACAGGCCCTTCTGCCCGGCGGCGAGGTTGCGCCGGTAGAAGGCGTTGGACTCCTCGGCGGTGGAGAACCCGGCGTACTGGCGGATGGTCCACGGCTGGTTGACGTACATCGTCGGGTACGGGCCACGCAGGAAGGGCGCGATGCCGGGATACGTGCCCAGGAAGTCCACATCGGACAGGTCGGCGGCGGTGTAGACCGGCTTGACGCCGATGCCCTCGGGCGTCTCCCAGGCCAGGGCGTCCGGGCCCTTGCCGGTGGCGGCCTCCACCGCGCGTGCCCAGGCGTCACGGTCACCCGGCGACGGCGTGCCGAGGTCGAGACCGGCGAAGTTCGGGATGCTCATCGGGTGACTCCCAGCTTGGCGTGCAGGCCGTTCAGGACGTCGAGGGCGTCGCAGCCGGCGAAGACGTTGCCGTCCACTCCGTCGTACGAGCCCTTGCCCGCCAGTAGTACGTACTCGGCTCCGAGGGACGCGGTCACCTCGGCCGCGGAAGCCGCGTAGGCGTCGTCGGTGCCGCAAAGACAGGCGACTCGGGCGCCGCTCGCGCGGAACGCACCGGGCAGGTCGTCGGTCGCACCCGGGTTGACGGCCTCGATCCCGCCCGCCTGGAACAGGTTGGCGGCGAAGCCGGCGCGCGCGGTGTGCGCGGCGACCGGGCCGAGCGTGGCCAGGAAGATCTTCGGCCGGGCGCCGGTCGACGCGAGATGGGCGTCGGAGGCGTCCCGCAGCGCCTCGAAGCCTTCGGCGTACCGGTGCCGCGGCAGCCCACCTTCCACAGCGGCCTCGACCGGCTCCCGGACCACCGGTTTCTCGGTCAGGTTCGGGAACTCGCTGACGCCGGTGAGCGGGTCGCGCCGGGTCGCGATCCGCTTCGACCGCTTCTCCCACGTCTCGGCCAGCCGGCCGGCCAGCGCGCCGGAAGACAGCTCGGCCAGCAGGCCGCCCGCGCCCTCGATGGCGGTGAACTCGGCCCAGGCGACGTGCGCGAGGTCGTCGGTGAGCTTCTCGACGTACCAGGAGCCGCCCGCCGGGTCGGCCACGCCGGCCAGCTTGGACTCCTCCAGCAGCACGGCGTGGGTGTTGCGGGCGATCCGCGCGGAGAACGCAGAGGTGTTCTCGGGGCGGCCGATCGCCGCGTCGAACGGCAGCACGGTGACCGCGTCCGCGCCGCCGACGCCCGCGCCGAAGCAGGCGACCGTCGTGCGCAGCATGTTCACCCAGGGGTCGCGCCGGGTCAGCATCGCCGGCGACGTCACGGCGTGCTGGCGCATCGGCGAGGAGAACCCGCACACCTCGGCGACGCGGGCCCACAGGCGCCGCGCCGCGCGCAGCTTCGCGATGGTGGAGAACTGGTCGGCGGTCGCGGCGAGCCGGAACTCCAGCCGGCCGGCCGCGGTTTCGGCGTCGAGGCCCGCGTCCGTCAACGAACGCAGGTAGGTGACGCCGGCGGCGACGAGCGCGCCCAGCTCCTGCGCGTCCGACCCGCCGGCTTCGTGGAACGGCAGGCCGTCGGCGACGATCGTGCGCACCTTCGGGTACTTCCCGGCGACACGCGCGGCAAGCGCGGCGGCCGGTTCGAGCGCGACGGCCGAGCCGGTGCGGGCCGCGAGCCCGATCGGGTCGGCGCCCAGCACCGCGGTGGCTTCGCTCGCCGGGATCTCGCGCTCGTCGAACAGCGCCAGCAACTCCGAGGCCGCGGCTTCGTACTCCGCGCCCGCGTCCAGCACGACCGGCGCCAGGTCGAGGTAGACCTCGTTGAGCGCGTCCGCGAGCGACGCGGGCGGGACGGACAGCCAGATCGACGTGACGCCGCCTTCGAGGTCGGCGAGGATCGCCTTGTTGACCGCGCGGGCGTCGTCACCGGTGAAACGGGCCCGGACGTCCCAGCCCGTGCTGATCTGGCCTTCCGGGCGGGAACCGCGGACGAACGGCGGCAGTCCGGGGAACCCGGTTTCGCCCGGCACGTCTTCGGCCGTGTACAGCGGCTGGATCTCGATGCCGTCGTAGGTCCGCGTGACGAGCTTGCTCTCCGGCGCGCCGGTGAAGTCCTCAGGCAGCTTGCCGCTCTTGCGCAGGACCCCGGCGACCAGCTCCTGCCACTGCTCGCGCGTCGCCTGCGGGAACTCGGCCGCGAGGTCGAGCTCGGAGATCGGCGCTGACTCCGGACCGGCCACTTCAGTCATACCCAGTGATGGTAGAGGCACGGGCCGCGTCCGACCTGTGACTCTAGTCGCGCCCCTAGGCAGTCAGGGGTGAGCCGCGTAAGACACAATCAGGGGGTGCCCCCCTCCAGCGAAGAGACACGACTGGTCGCCGGTCGCTACCGGTTGCGCTCGGTGCTCGGCTCGGGGTCGATGGGCACCGTCTGGTCGGCCTACGACGAGTTCCTGCACCGGCAGGTGGCCGTCAAGGAGATGAAGGTGCCGCCGGGCATCCCGGCGGCGCAGGCGGACGAGCTGCGGGAGCGCACCCTGCGCGAGGCCCGCGCGATCGCCGTCCTGTCTCACCCGAACGTGATCATCCTGCACGACGTCGCCCGCGAGGACGACCAGCCGTTCGTGGTGATGGAGCTGCTGCCCTCGCGCAGCCTGGCGCACATCCTGCGCGACCACGGGCCGCTGACCGTCGAGCAGGCGGCCGCGGTCGGCATCGCCGTGGCGTCCGCGCTGGAGGCCGCGCACGCCGCCGGGATCACGCACCGCGACGTCAAGCCGGGCAACGTCCTGGTGGCCAGCGACGGCCGGATCAAGCTGACCGACTTCGGCATCGCGCGCAACGTCTCCGAGGCGACTATGACCCGCACCGGGATCATGCTCGGCTCCCCCGCCTACATCGCGCCGGAGGTCGCCTCCGGCGGCGCGGTCGTCCCGGCCGCCGACCTGTGGGGCCTGGGCGCGACGCTGTTCGCGGCGGTCGAGGGCGCGCCGCCGTACGACGCCGACGGCGACCCGCTGGAGACCGTCGGCAAGGTCGTCAACGGCAAGGTGCCCAAGCCGAAGGCCGGGCCGCTGGCCGACGTCATCTCCGCGCTGATGAAGAAGGAGCCGGGTCAGCGGATCACGCTGCGGGACGTCCGGCACCGGCTGTACCCGCTGCAGACGAAGACGCCGCTCGACCTGTTCGGGGCGGACCTGTTCCGCACCCCGGACGGCAAGAAGACGTCCGCCCAGCCGGACGCGACCGACACCCAGGTGATCAAGACCGTCCTGCCCGACAAGGCGGAGAAGAAGGCCGAGGGGTCGAGCAGCGAGCTCGCCACCGACCCGGGTCCGCTGCCGTTCCTGCGGCCGCCCACCCCCGCGCCGGTGCCGCCGCCGTCGCCCTCGGCGGAGCAGGCCACGGTGTTCGTCCCGCCGAGGGTGACGGCACTGTCCGGGCGGCGGACCGCGCGGGCGAGCGTCGTGCTCGTCGCCGTGGCGGTCCTGATCTTCCTGCTCGCCGCGGGCGGCGGGTTCGCGCTGGCCAGGACGGTCGGCGGGCAGCCGCTGCTGCCGCCGGCCGCCGAGCCGGCACCGGCGCCGAACGGGCCCACCGAGGTGCCGCCGCCGACCCTGGTGCGCCAGACCGGCAACGGCAGCTACGTGAACGGCGACGGCGGGCAGTACGCCCTCGACGTACCGGAGGGCTGGCAGAAGTTCTCCGCCCCGCACAGCACGAAGTTCGGGCTGAGCCTGGCCGTCCAGTACGTCTCGCCGGACGGGCGCCGGTCCCTGCGCCTGGAGCGGCTGAGCAAGTACTTCGACCAGTCCGACGATTACGAGGACTACATCGCCTGGCTGCGGGCGTCCTACCCGGGCAACGCGCTCGCGCTCTTCACGCCGTCGAAGTCGGCGGACGGCAAGAGCGCCACGGTGACCTACCGCCTGGCCGAGGGCGGCACGGCCCCTCAGAGCGACGGCGGCGGGGGCACCCGCGTGACGTTCATGAAACTGGTCCAGGCCGGCACGAGCCTGTGGATCCTGTCGGTCACCGTGCCGGCCGAGCAGGAGAGCGCGGGCGAGGCGGACGTCTTCAACCGCGTCGCGCCCACGCTGGCAGTCTCGGACTAGGGAGCCCGGTTCAGCACCTCGCGGGACACGTGCTCCTGCGCGAGGTGGCGCAGGCCGGTGAAGATCCGGTCGCCCAGGACCGTCGCGACCAGGCCGGCCTCGATGATCTTGTCGAACGACGTCAGTCCCGTCACGACCTCGACGTCCAGCTCCGCGACGCGCAGCGCGAGCACGAAGTACTCGTTCAGTCGTTCGGCGAGCTTCTCGTGCCCCAGCTCCTTCGCCGTGGCCAGCGCGGCGACCAGGTTGCCGGTCGCGCGGCTCTCCTCCGAGTGCCACGTCCAGCCGTGCCGATGGGCGAGGTCCTCGAGGAGCCCGGACGCCCACGCGGCCGCCTCGTCGGACACCTTCGGCGGCGTCCCGGCCAGCTCCTCCTGGACGACACCCATCGTTTCGTGCGGGGTTTCGCCGCCGTCGATCGCGCTCAGCACGGCCCCGACCGACGCCAGCGGCAGGCCGCCGACCTCGGTGAGCGCCTTGATGAGCCGGAGCCGCTGGACGTGGGCCGCCGAATACCGGGCCTGGTTGGGGCTCGTGCGCTCACCCGCCGGGAGCAGGCCTTCGCGCAGGTAGTACTTGACGGTCGCGACCGGCACTCCCGACCCCGCGCTCAGTTCGGCCATCCGCATGCGCATCCGCTCCGATCCCAGGGTCGGACTCCGGGTCAACCCTGAAGATTTCTCAGTATGGATAGTTTAGCTTCCCATAACGGAGAGCTTGACTATCCATTCTGGGAGGGAACCATGACCATTCTTGCCGATGTCCGGAGCAGAACGCGCGGGTGGCACCGGCCGTCCGCGCTCGCGGCGGCCGCCCTGGGGGTGATCGCGGTGCTGTGCGTCGCGGCGCTCGTCATCGACCAGCGCACCTTGGCCGGCGCGCCGATCTGGGCGAAGCCGTTCAAGTTCGCGGTGTCCGGTGCGCTCTACTTCGCCACCTGGAGCTGGCTCGTCTCGTTGCTGCCGCGGTTCCGGCGCACGGCGGGCGGGCTGACGAACTTCCTGGTGGCCATCTTCGCCGCCGAGTACGTCCTGCTCGTGTTCCAGGCCGCACGCGGCCGGGCGAGCCACTTCAACAACGCGACCCCGCAGGACGCCCTGATCTACAACGTCATGGGCAAGATGATCATGGGCCTGTGGGTCGCGACGCTCGTGTTGACCGTGCTGGTGATGTTCACGAAGCTCGAGGACCGGGCGAGCTTCTGGGCCGTGCGCGCCGGCGCCGTCGTGTCGCTGGTGGGGATCTCGCTCGGCATCCTGATGACGAACCCGACCGCGCAGCAGCTCGCGCAGTGGAAGACGGGCGGCACGCCGGACCTGGTCGGCGCGCACACCGTCGGGCTCGCCGACGGCGGCCCCGGCCTGCCGATCCTCGGCTGGAGCACGGTCGCCGGCGACCTGCGGATCCCGCACTTCGTCGGGATGCACGCGCTGCAGGCGCTGCCGCTGCTGGCCCTCGCGCTCGCGGCACTGGCCCCGCGTTTCGCCCGGCTGCGCGACGACGTCGTCCGCGCGCGGCTCGTCCTGGTCGGCGCGGCCGGGTACGCGGGGCTGACCGCGCTGGTCACCTGGCAGGCCCTGCGGGCGCAGTCGATCGTGCACCCGGACGCGCTGACGCTGGGCGCGGCCGCGCTGCTCGTGGCGGCCGTCGGGCTGGGGTCGTGGGCCGCGGTGCGCGTCCGATGACTCTGTTCGGCCTGGCGTTCCCGCTGGCGGCGCCGTTCTGGGCGCTGATGATCCTGGCGCCGAACTGGCGGTGGACGGCGCGGATCATGGCGTCGCCCTGGGTGCCGCTGCTGCCGCTCGCCTGCTACTTCGCCCTGGTCCTGCCGCACTTCGGCGAGTGGGGACGAGCGATGCTCTCGCCCGACCTCGGCGTGCTGCGGACGCTGCTGGCCACGCCGTGGGGCGCCGGGCTCGTCTGGGCGCACCTCATCGCGTTCGACCTGTTCATCGCGCGGTGGATGTACTTCGAGGCGCGGTCACGGGAGATTTCGCCGTGGATCATGAGCCCGATCCTGGTGCTGACGATCTTCCTCTCGCCGTTCGGGCTGGTGGTGTTCCTCGTGGTGAGGAGCGTCCGGATACGCTCCCTCGCATGAGTGAACACGAGGCCGCGAGCGCCATCGCCAGTCGAACCGGCGTGGACGCGCACGACATCGCGGTGGTCCTGGGGTCGGGCTGGCGGCCGGCGGCGGACGTCATCGGGGAGTGCGAGACGGAGATCCCGTTCGCCGAACTGCCCGGCTTCACCACGCCCGGCGCGGTGGGGCACGGCGGCACCATCCGCTCGCTGAAGATCGGCGACAAGAACGTCCTGGTGCTGCTGGGACGCACGCACTTCTACGAGGGCAAGGGCATCGACCCGGTGGTGCACAACGTGCGCACCGCGGCGGCGGCCGGCGTCCGGACGGTGCTGCTGACGAACGCGGCGGGCGGGCTGCGCCAGGGGTTCAAGGTGGGTCAGCCGGTGCTGATCTCCGACCACCTGAACCTGACCGCGCGCTCGCCGATCGTCGGCGCGAACTTCGTCGACCTGACCGACCTGTACTCGGCGCGGCTGCGGAAGATCGCGCGGGAGATCGACCCGTCGCTGGAGGAGGGCGTCTACGCGGGCCTGACCGGACCGCACTTCGAGACGCCCGCCGAGATCCACATGCTGCGCACACTGGGCGCGGACCTGGTCGGCATGTCGACGGTCCTGGAGGCGATCGCGGCCCGCGCGGCCGGGGTCGAGGTGTTCGGGCTGTCGCTGGTCACGAACCTGGCCGCCGGCATGACGGGCGAGCCGCTGAACCACCAGGAAGTCCTGGAAGCGGGCCGCGCCGCGGCGACCCAGATGGGCTCGCTGCTGCGCGACCTGGTCTCCCGCGCCTGACCCGAGCGCCCCAATGTGGCCTTGGTTGCGTTCAACGCACCCAAGGGGCCCTTCGGTGCGTTCAACGCACCGAAGGCCACATTGGGGCGCTTTACACCAGGGTGGGGAGCTGGGCGGCCACCTCGGCCGGGGACGGCATCGCCGCCACCTCCGCCGCCAGGACCCGGGTCGCGTCGGCGATGGAGGTGTCCGTGAGCAGGTGACGGGCTTTTGCGGCGACGGCGTCGGCGGTGACCTCCGCGGCCAGCAGGCGGTCGCCCACACCGGCCGCGATGACCGCGTCCGCGTTGCTGAACTGGTCCGCGCCCTGCGGCAGGAGCAGCTGCGGGAGGCCCGCGCCGAACGCGCCGAGCGTCGTGCCGCTGCCGCCGTGGTGGACGACCAGGTCGACGTGCGGCAGCAGCGCCGCCTGCGGGACCCACGCCTCGAGCCGGACGTTCGACGGCACCTCGCCGAGCGCCGCCGGGTCGACCGTCGGGCCGGTGGCGACCAGGACGTCGACGTCCAACCCGGACAGACCGGCGATCGCCGCGCTCAGCACGCCCGCGTGGCCCATCGCCGTGCCGAGGGTCAGGTAGACCAACGGCCGCGAGCGCTCCAGCACGCCCGCGGGCAGCTCACCCGGCTCACTCCAGCCGACCGGCCGCAGCGGGACGCGCGTCGTGCGGGCCAGGAAACCCGGCTCCTGCACCGATTCCGGGCAGATGTCGAGGAACGGCCCACCGAACGCGAGGTCCTCGCCGACGTCGATGCCCAGCGCCGCGCCGTGCGCGCGGATCGCGTCGCGGATCTTCGTCACCATCGGGTCTTCGCTCGACACCCGGCCGAAACCGTGGGCCACCACCGGGAGCCCGGCCTTCATCGCGGCGAACGCGCCACCCGAGTTGCCTGCCTCGCTCACGACGAGGCCGGGCCGGAACCGCGAGAACAGCGGCAGCAGGTCGGCGACGAACCGCTGCGGCATCACCTCGCCGAACACCTTCGCGACGATCGGCCCCAGGACCTCCGGCGGGATCTCGCCGGGCGGCCGCCGCGGGCCGGGCGGCCCGGCTTCGGCGAACGCCTGGCCGAAAGCGTCGCGGATCTCGAGCCCGGCCGCCGCCGTCTCGAGCCCGGCTTTCGTCAGCTGTGGCAGGAAGTCTTCCGAGGTGGCGAAGACGACGTCGTGGCCCGCGTCGCGCGCGGCGACCGCCAGCGGGACGAGCGGGAACGTGTGACCGAAGGACCCCAGTGAGGTGAAGAGCAAGCGCACTCCCCCGACCCTAGCCCGTAGGCTGGCTCGGTGACTTCGACCTCCACGCTGCGTGACGCCGCCTCCCGCTGGATCGCCGACGACCCCGACGACCGCACCCGCGCCGAACTGCAGGACGTCCTCGCCCGCGCGATGGACGGCGAGGACGCTGCCGCCGACGACCTGGCCGACCGGCTGGCCGGGCCCCTGGAGTTCGGCACCGCCGGCCTGCGCGGGCCGGTGCGCGCCGGGCCGAACGGGATGAACGTCGCCGTCGTCACGCGCACGACGGCCGGGGTGGCGGAGTGGCTGAAGGCACACGGGCACGCGGGCGCGCTGGTCGTCATCGGCCGCGACGCGCGGCACGGCTCCGAAGCCTTCGCGACCGCGGCCGCCGAGGTGCTCACCGCGGCGGGCTTCGACGTCAAGGTCTTCCCGAAGCCGCTGCCGACGCCGGTACTGGCGTTCGCGGTCGGGCGGCTCGGTGCGGTGGCCGGGATCCAGATCACCGCGTCGCACAACCCCCCGGCGGACAACGGGTACAAGCTCTACGACGCGACCGGCGGGCAGATCGTGCCGCCGTCCGACGGCGAGATCGAGCGGGCCATCCAGGCCGCGCCCGCCGCGGTGAGCGTGCCGCGGGCGCCCGGCGCCGAGGTCGTCGACCTGCTGGACCGCTACCTCGACGAGGTCGCGACCCTGCCGCTCGGCCAGGAGCGCACCGTGCGCGTGGCCGCCACCGCGTTGCACGGCGTCGGCGCCGACACGCTGCGCGCGTCCTTCGAACGGGCCGGGTTCACCGACCTGCACCTGGTGGACGACCAGGCCGCGCCGGACCCCGACTTCCCGACGGTGTCGTTCCCGAACCCCGAGGAGCCGGGCGCGACCGACCTGCTGCTGGCGCTGGCGTCCGATGTGGACGCCGACCTGGCGATCGCGCTCGACCCGGACGCCGACCGGTGCGCGCTGGGCGTGCGGGACCCCGGCGGCGAGTGGCGGATGCTGCGCGGCGACGAGACCGGCGTGCTGCTCGGCTCGTACGTCCTGTCCACAGTGGACCGCACGACCCTGCCGGACCCGCTGGTCGCGACGACGATCGTCTCGTCGTCGATGCTCGGCGAGATCGCGAAGGCCGAGGGCGCCCGCTACGCCGAGACGCTGACCGGCTTCAAGTGGCTGGTCCGCGCCGGCGAAGGACTCGTGTTCGCCTACGAAGAAGCGCTCGGCCTGTGCGTGAACCCGGGCTTCGTGCGCGACAAGGACGGCATCGCCGCCGCGACACTGGCGGCCGGCTACACCGCGCGGCTGAAGGCCGAGGGCCGCACGCCGCTGGACGTCCTGGACGAGCTGGCGCGGCGCCACGGCGTCCACCTCACCGACCAGGTTTCGCTGCGGGTCACCGACCTCGCCGTCCGCGGGCAGCTGATGACGAAGGTGCGGGAGACGCCGCCGGCCGAGCTGGGCGGCGTCGAGGTGACCCTCGAAGACCTGCTGCCGGACGCGGACGTGCTGCGCCTGACCGGCGAGGGGGTGCGCGTGGTCGTGCGGCCGTCCGGGACCGAGCCGAAGCTGAAGGCGTACTTGCAGGTCGTGGCCCCGGTGACGGGTTCGCTGACCGAAGCCCGCGACGCCGCGACCGCCCGGCTGAGCGCGTTGCGGACCGCCGTCGAGGAACTGCTCGCCTGATGCCAAGGCTGCTGATCGTGCACCACACGCCGTCGCCGTCGACGCAGGCGCTGTTCGAGGCGGTGCTGGCCGGCGCGACGCACCCGGACATCGAAGGCGTGGACGTGGTCCGCCGGGCGGCGCTGGCCACCACCGTCCCCGACGTCCTCGAAGCGGACGGCTACCTGCTGGGCACGCCGGCGAACCTGGGCAGCATGAGCGGTGCGCTGAAGCACTTCTTCGACACCGTCTACTACCCGTGCCTGGACGCGACGCGCGGCCGTCCGTTCGGGTACTGGATCCACGGCAACAGCGACACGGCGGGAACGGAACGCCAGCTGCTGTCCATCACCACGGGCCTGGCCTGGGAGAAGGTGGCGGAGCCGGTGATCAGCACGAGCGAGCCGGACAAGAAGACCCTGGAAGCGTGCACCGAACTGGGCGGCACCCTGGCCGCCACGCTGATGTCGGCGAAAAAGTAAGGGGCCTGTCACCGGAAGCCCTGGGGGTCGACCTCCGGCAACAGGCCGAGACCAAGGGATCGCCGCTAGGGCGTTCGACCTTGGCACCCAAAGCGTACTACAGACCGCCGATCATGACGAGTCGGCGGACATGACTGCCTCTCGTCTTGCGGTTCCGTACACCCCCAGGGTACGGAGAGCAAGACGAGAGGCGCGTCAACTGTAAACCACTGCATACGATAGCTGTCAACATGTGCGTACAGTGGTTTCCCGGCTAGAATTTTCACGGTGGAAACCTAGGGGGCGGGTATGACACGGGAACGCACCTTCGCGGAGCGCCTGAGCGCCCTGATCGAGGCCGCTCGGCTGGACGGCCGCGCGCCGCACAGCTACCGGGAGATCTCGGCCGCCGTCGAGCGGGCGGGCGGGCCGGCGATGTCGCCCGCCTACCTGCAGCAGCTGGCCACGGGCAAGCGCGTCAACCCGAAGATCCACTATGTTGAGGCCCTGGCGAGGCTGTTCGGTGTGCCCGTGACGTACTTCTTCGACGAAGAAGCGGCCGCGCCCCCGGCCGGGGAAGCGCAGCTGATGGCGATGCGGGCGCAGGAGCTCTCGCCGCAGGGACGGCGGCAGGTCATGGACCTGCTGGAGCTGGTGGAGCGCTACGAACGGGCCGAACGCGAGGGCCGGAACCCGGAGGACGCCGCGCGATGAAGGAACGGGAGCTGCGCCGCCGCTGCCGCACGCTGCTGAAGCAGCTCGACATCGGCCCGCCGCTCGACGTCGAGGTGCTGTGCGCGCGGCTGGGGGACCAACGGCGGAAGCCGATCCGGCTGATGGCCTACCCGCTGGAAGTGCCCGGGCCGTTCGGCTGCTGGATCGCGACGTCGTCGGCGGACTACATCTTCTACCAGGCCGAAACGACGAAACCCCACCAAGACCACATCATCCTGCACGAGCTCGGGCACATGCTGGCCGACCACCACCCGCACGGCGACGCCGCGCCGGCGGACTTCCTGCGCGGGCCCGCTCCGGATCTTGACCCGGATGCAGTACACCGCGCACTGCGGCGGACGTCCTACGATGACGCGCACGAGTGGGAAGCCGAGACCGTCGCGACCATCATCCTCGAGTGGGCGTCGGTCCTGAACTACACGATCCCGCGGCGTGCTGCGGACCGGGATCTCCGCCGGATCCAGGGGACGCTCGGCGATCACCAAGGGTGGTTGTGAGCACACTTTTCAGCCCCGTGAACGTTCTCGCGATGGTGCTGTTCGCCGCTGCCCTGGCGTGGCGGATCTACCAGGTGCAGCGCGCACCGACGGTGCCGAACTGGGCCGTCACGGCGTGCATCGCCGGGTTCGCGGCGGCGTTCCTGCTGCAACAGGAAGCCGTGTCCGACGAAATCGACGCGGTCCTCGGCCTCGGCGCGGCACGCGTGGTCAACAACGCGCTGCTGGCGTGCGCCGTGTGCGCGCTGGTGATCTTCTTCCTCGGCTCGGCGCTGGGCCCGCGGCGCTACCGCCGGGTGGTGGTGGAACTGGTGCCGCTGGCCGCGGCGATCACGCTGATGATCGTCACGATGGCCCTGACGGCGCCGGAGCTGCGCGGGCTCCCGCTCGGGCCGTCGACGATCCACGACAGCGGGATCGCGTCGTTCTACCTCGGCGCCGGGCTGTACCTGATCTACGGCCTGATCGCCTGCACGGCGTGGATCGTGCGCTACCTGCGGGTGGCCGACCGGAACCTGCGGATCGGGCTGCGGATGGGCGCGGCCGGCATGGCCTGCGCGGCCGCGGGCAGCATCTTCCGCGCGCTGTACATCGTGGTGGCGTGGGCGTTCGGCCCGGTCGTCAAGGTCCTGCTGCTGCTCGGGGTGCCGTTCGTGATCGTCGGCGGGATGCTGTTCCTGCTCGGCGTCACCTACCCCGGCGTGCGGGCGCGCGTCTCGGCGTTGCGGCGCCGGCGCCAGCACCGCCGCGAGCACGACGCCTTGGGTCCCTTGTGGACGGTTCTGGTCCGGGCGTTCCCCAGCATCGTGCTCCGGACGCCGCCGCGCCGGCGCGGCGAACGCCTTTCCCCGCGCAGCATCCACCGCGTGCACTACCGCCGGGTGATCGAGATCCGGGACGGCCTGGTGCAGCTGTCGCCCTACCTGGCCGCGGACTTCGGCGAAGTCGTCGCCACCGATCCCGGTGCGGCGGCGGCCGCGTTGAAGGCGGCGCTGGCGCGGCACGCGGCCGGCGAGGGGAGCGACGGCCACGCCAAGCAGGTCCTGCCCGCACCGGCGGACGACATCGAATCGGACGTCCGGCCGCTGCTGGCGCTGTCGGCGGCGATGGAGAGCGGGGCCTGACGTGGACACGCTGATCACGGCGGGCCGGGTGCTGCCGCGGCCGTCGATGCCGATCGAAGACGGCGCGGTGCTGGTGCGCGACGGGGTGCTCGTGGCGGCCGGTCCGCGCGCGGACGTCGTCGCGCAGGCTTCGCCGGATGCCTCGCGGCACGACTTTCCCACCGGCACCGCGCTGGCCGGGCTGTTCAACGTCCACGTGCACCTGGCCTTCGACGCGTCTCGCGAGATGCTGGCGCATTTGGAAGACGGCGCCCTTCTGGACGGCGCGCGTTCGCGGCTTTCGTCGATGCTGCGCAGCGGCGTCACGACGGTGCGGGACCTCGGCGACCGCGACCACCTGGGCGCGGCGGTCCGCGAGTCCTTCTCGGACGAGGTGGCCCCGCGGCTGCTGGTGTCGGGCCCGCCGATCACGGTGCCGGACGGGCACTGCCACTTCTTCGGCGGCGCGGTCACTTCCGACGATTCGATCCGCGCGCTGATCGACGCGAACGCGGCGGCGGGCGCGGACGTGATCAAGGTGATGGCGAGCGGCGGCCAGATCACCGAGGGCGGCGCGGACATGTGGGAGTCGCAGTTCGACGCCCGGCAGCTGTCCCTGATCGTCGCGCACGCCGCGTCGCACGGGCTGCCGGTGGCGGCGCACGCTCACGGCGCCGACGCCATCGAGGCGGCGGTCGAGGCCGGGGTGTCGACGGTCGAGCACTGCAGCTTCCTGACCGGGCCGCGGTCGTTCGACCGGCGCGAGCCGGTGGCGAAGCGGATGGCCGCTCAAGGGATTTCGGCGTGTTCGACGAGCAGCCGCAACTGGCGGGTGATCGTCGAGAAGCTGGGCGACGAGACGGCTCAGGCGATGTACGGGCGGCTGCCCTGGCTGGAGGAACACGGGGTCCGGTTGCTGGCGGGGACGGACGCGGGCCTGCCGGGATCGGTGTTCGACGACCCGGTGGGAGCGCTGGAGCTGTACGAGTGGCTTGGTTTTCCCCGCCGCCGGATCCTGGAGATCGCGACCGAGGATTCCGCGGCCGGGCTGGGGCTGGCCGAGGTGACCGGACGGCTCGAGCCAGGCCTCGCCGCGGACGTGCTCGTCGTCGAAGGTGACCCGCTAGCGTCGCTCGCCGCCCTGCGAAACCCCCTCTTGGTGCTGGCCCAGGGCCGCGCGGCCTAGATTCCCGACCAGGGAAGGCCAGTTTGGTGACAGTGTTTTAAAACAGTGTTACTGTAGCCGCGACCTCACCGGACAAGGAGTCCCCCGATGCACGGACCCACCCAGCTCTTCACCGTGATCGCCCTGGTTTCGCTGCCGACCGTGATGTACGGCGGTTACGCGCTCATGGGCGTCCTGCGGGACCGGAAGCTCACCGAACACCAGCGCGCGATGTTCCGCGCCGGCCACGCGCACGCCGGCGTCCTCCTGATCCTCGCCCTCGTCGCGCTGCAGATCCTCAGCCGGACGACGCTGTCCGACCCGACGTTGTGGATCACCTGCTTCCTGCTGCTTTTCGGGATCCTCGCCCAATCCGGCGGGTTCTTCCTCCACCTGCTCCCGAACCGGGGCAAGCTCGGCGGGCGCGTCACGTCCACCGGCGCCGTGCTCCTCGCCGCCGGCACGCTGCTCACGGCCTATGGGGTCGCCTTCGCCTGAGCGCCGGTCGTTAAGCTGGGTGACGTGCCTGAATACCTGCCGACCGCGCCCTACAAGGGGACCCGGGACTTCCTGCCCGCCGAAATGTCCGTCCGGACGCAGGTGTTCGGTCATCTCTACGACGTCCTCGAGCGCCGCGGCTTCCTCCGCTACGACGGCCCGATCCTCGAATCGGCCGAGATCTACGAGCGGAAGTCGGGTCAGGAGCTCGCCGACAAGCAGCTGTACACCCTCACCGACAAGGGCGGGCGGCGGCTGGCGCTGCGCCCGGAGATGACGCCGTCGGTGGCGCGGATGATCGCCGGGAGCGCGAAGTCGCTGTCGTTCCCCGTCCGCTGGTACAGCCACCCGAACTGCCACCGGTACGAGGCGCCGCAACGTGGGCGCGTGCGCGAGCACTGGCAGATCAACGCCGACATCTTCGGCTCGGACAGCGCCAACTGCGAGATCGAGATCTTCGAGCTCATCCACGACATGATGGCCGCGCTCGGCGCGACGCCGGACATGTTCGTGCTGCGCGTCAACGACCGGAACCTGCTGACGTCGGCGCTCACCGACGTCGCCGGGGTCTCCGAGGACCACCTGGCCCAGGTGTTCACGCTCGTCGACCGCTGGGAGAAGTACCCGCGCGAGAAGCTGGCGGAGAGCGCCGCGGAGATCGGGCTCTCGGACAAGCAGTTCGAGAAGCTGGCCGAGACGCTCGGCGCCGGCGAGGCCCTGCTCGACGAGCTGCCGGCCGAGGTGCGCGAGGCGTCGAACCTCGTGCGCGTGCTGAACAGCAGCGCGGGCAGCCTGGTGAAGTACGAGCCGATGATCGTGCGCGGGCTGGCGTACTACACGTCGACCGTGTTCGAGGTCTTCGACACCTCGCCGGAGAACCGCCGCGCGCTCTTCGGCGGCGGCCGCTACAGCGACCTCGCGTCGATGTTCACGCCGCAGCAGATCCCGGGCATCGGCTTCGGCATGGGCGACGTCACGCTGATCGACTTCCTCGACACGCACGGCCTGGCGCCGGCCCCGCGCAGCGAGGTCGACGTCACGGTGATCCCGGTGACCGAGGACCTCGCGGACGCGGCCCGCTCGGTGGCGTCGTCGCTGCGCGCCGCCGGGCTCCGGACGTCGACGCCGATCGAGCACCGCAAGCTGGGCAAGGAGCTGACCCGCGCGGACAAGGCGGGCGCGGTCGCGGTCGTGATCGTCGGCCAGGAGGACTGGGCGGCGGGCAACGTCACGGTCCGCAGCCTCGCGACGCGCGAGCAAACCTCGGTCGCAACCGCCGACGCCCCCGCCGCGGTCCAGGCCCTGCTGGCCTGAACACCGATCTCGCGTGATCAGGAGGTCGACACGCGTGATTGGGGAGTCGACACGCGTGATTGAGCGGTCAACACGACGAAGCCCGGCCGAGCCCGCCGTGTCGACCCTCCAATCACGCGTGTCGACCCTTCAGACACGCGTGTCGACTCTCTGATCACGCGGGGTCGGCGCGGAGCAAGCGCAGGGTGAACGTTGCTCCGTCGCCGGGGCGGCCGGCCGCCGCGATCGTGCCGCCGTGGCCCGTCACCACTTCGCGGACCAGCGCCAGGCCCAGGCCGAACCGGCGGCCGTCGCCGTCGGAGCCGCGGGCGAACCGCTCGAAGATGCGGTCCGCGTCGGCCGCCGGGAAGCCGACGCCCGTGTCGCGGACTCGCAGCTCCACGTGCCTTTCGTCGGGCACGCCCAGCCACACCTCGATCGAGCCGCCCGGCGGGGTGTGGCCCAAGGCGTTGTCCAGCAACGCCGAAAGCACCCGCCGCAACGCCGTCGGGACGCCCTGGACGACGTACGGCCGCCGCTCCCGGGACACCGCGAGCCGGACGTCGCCCTCCCCCGCGCGCACCGCTTCCGCCGCGACCGCTTCCTCGGCGAGCCCACCCAGCTCGACCAGCTCGAACTCCGGCCGGTCGCACGCCTGCGCCGACAGCAACAGGTCCTCGACGACGTCGCCGAGCTCCCGCGTCCCGCGCACCAGCTGCGCGAGGTCGTCGGCGTCCCGGCCGGACGCGCGCCGGGCCAGCAGCTGCGCCCGCGTGTGCAGCCGGGTCAGCGGGGCGCGCAGTTCGTGGGACGCGTCCGCGACGAACGTCCGCTGCCGCCGCAGCGCGTCGGCCAGGGGCCGGATCGCCCGGCAGGCCAGCACCCGGCCGCACAGCACGGCCGCGAGCAGCGCCAGCACTTCCGCGACCACGAGCCCGGACACCAGCGACGAGCGGTCCTGGATCTGGTAGACCTCCTCGAAGAACGCCTGGGAGACCACGCCGCCGCGGTTCTCCACGCGGATCGTGTACGTCATCCCGCCGATCGGGCGGCGTTCCGTGTGGACGTCGCCGGGCGAAGGCACCCTCGCGGTCAGCGCCGGGATCGGCATCCCGGCCGGTGGCGTTCCCGAAGGCGCGTGCAACGCCGGGGTGAACAGCCAGACGCAGCCGGGCGGGGTCGCCGCGGGGCCGAGCTCGATCGTCCTGCTCAGGGTTCGGTCGGCCTCCGCGTGCTGCCGGGACAACATCATCCCGTAGGCGATCCCGCCCGCGACGGCCACCAGCATCGACACCACGACGGCGATCTGCGCGGTGATCGCCCACCGAGCCCGCCGCAGGGCCCGCTCTTCCGGGTCGGCTCTCATACCGCGCCGATCTGGTAGCCGAGGCCGTGCACGGTCCGGACGACGTCGCGGCCGAGCTTGCGCCGCAGGTAGTAGACATAAGTGTCCACAATGGACTCACCGGTCGAGTCGGCGAAGACGTGCGTGCGCAGCGACGCCCGCGGGTGGATCGCCTTGGGCCGCTGGGCCAGCGTCCGCAGCAGCTCGAACTCCCGCCCGGACAGCGTGATCCGCTCGCCGCGCGGCAGCACGACCTCGTGCCGCTGCAGGTCGAGGGCCGCCGCGCCGACCGGAAGACTCTCCGCGCCTTCGAGGTCGCGGCGGCCGAGCGCCCGCAACCGGGCCAGCAGCTCCTCGGCCTCGAACGGCTTGACGAGGTAGTCGTCGGCGCCGGCGTCGAGCCCGCCGACGCGGTCGGCGAGCTCGCCCAGCGCCGAGAGCACCAGGACGCGCGTGGTCACCCCGCGCGCCCGGAGCCGGGCGAGCAGTTCGAGGCCGTCCAGCACCGGGAGGCGGCGGTCGATGATCATCACGTCGTACCGCCCGGTGAGCCCGAGGTGCAGACCCCGCTGGCCGTCGTGCGCCGCGTCGCTCTCGTAGCCTTCGTCCGCGAGCAGCTCGGCGAGCATGCCCGCCAGCTCCCGGTCGTCTTCGACGAGCAGCACTCTCGGTTTTGTCGCCCCATCGTGCACGAGTCCATACTGGCAGTGATTTTCCGAAATTGAACTATCAACTTTTCCCGGTCACCGGGACCGGTTCGGCCATCAGGAGCACCTCGGTGGTCCCCTTGCGGGCATCGCGGCGGTCGAGCCAGCTCAGCACCGGCGCGGTCATGATCGTGGTGACCAACGCCACCAGCACCAGCACCGTGAACAACGCCGGCGAAACGATCCCCGCGGCCAAGCCGACGTTGAGCGCGATCAGCTGCATCAGCCCGCGGGCGTTGACGAGCACGCCGACGCGCGTCGCGATCGCCTGCGGCTCCCCCGCCAGCCGGGCCGCGCCCCAGGACGCACCCAGCTTGCCGACGATCGAGACCGCCACCGTCAGCAGCGCGAAGGCGAGCAGCTTCGGGTCGGCGAGCAGCGCGAACCGGGTGTTCAGGCCGGAATAGGTGAAGAACAGCGGAACGAACACGATCGACCCGATCGGCATGATCTTCGCGAGCACGGCGTCGGAGGCCGCACCGCGGGGGAACGCCACCCCGACGGTGAACGCGCCGAACACCGCGTACAGCCCGATCGTGTCGGTGAACCAGGCGGCCGCGAACAGCGTCATCGCGGTGATGAGCACCCGCTGGTCGACGCTCACCCGGTCACTGCCCATCAGCCGGGTCAGGAGCCGGCGCCCGACGATGAACACCAGCAACGCGAACAGCAGGCCGCCGCCGAGCGCGAGCGCGATCGGCCCGGCCGACCCCGCGTGCATCCCCAGCACGACGGCCAGCAGCAGCCACGCCAGCACGTCGTCGAGCGCACCGCAGGCCAGGGCCAGCGAGCCGAACTTCGTCGACCCGATCCCGCGCTCGGTGATGATCCGGACCATCATCGGGAACGCCGTGATCGCCACCGCCACCCCGACGAACGCCGCCGACGTCACCAGTGAGACGCCTTCCTTGCCGATGCCGATCCACGACGTGCCGAGCACCGCGACCGCGATCCCGAGGGTCAGCGGCACCAGCGTCCCGGCCGAGGAGATCGCCGCGACCGACTTCTTCGACTTCCGGATGCTCTGCAGGTTGAACTCGTAGCCCGCGCCGAACATGTAGATGACCAGGCCGATCTGGCCACCGACGTAGAGCAGGGACTTGATGCCGTCGGGGAACAGCTCCGCCTGGACGTGCGGCAGCAGCAGCCCGAACAGCGAGGGGCCGAGCAGCACGCCGGCGACCATCTCGCCGACCACCGGTGGCTGGCCGAGCTTGACCGCGATCATGCAGACGATCCGGACCACCAGGAGGATCACCACGACAGCGAGGAAGAACAGCGGTGCCGCTTCGGACGGGGTCATGAGTTTCCTCCGGCGAAGTAGGTCGAGCAGAGGGCTTGCTTGCGGGCGTCGAGCACCATGTACGTGCCGAAGACGAGCTGGGCGAAGCTGCGCCAGACGTCTTCCCAGCGGTCGCGGACCGCGAGCCACACCAGCGGCGCACGCTTGCGGCGCGCACCGCGGGGCGTGAGCAGCGCCGGGCCGCGGTTGGGGATCGAGCGCGTGTGCCGGGCCGTCGAGGCGAGGCTGAACCGGCGCAGGACTTCGCGCGTCACGACCCGCATGGTCGGCGGGGCCAGGCCGCGGGCCGGGCACGCGCGGTTCTGCGCGACGCCGAACGGGATGAACTCGTCCTTCGCGGTTTGCGCCGCGAAGCCCGGGTAGCTGAAGCACAGAACCGTGCCCGCCGGGATGGTCAGGTCCGCGAGGTCGATGTCGGCGGTGGAGATCCGGTGCGCGATGCCGAACAGCGGGTACTCGCGCAGCCCGTCGTCGATGACCTGGTCCAGGTAGGCGTCGTCGTCCGGGTGCTCGACGAGCCGCCGCTGCACCTCCGGGCGCTGGGCGATGATCATCAGCAGGTGCGCCATCGCCTCGGACATCTGCACGACGGCGGTGTTGAAGAACGTGCCCTGCAGGTAGAAGGCCTGCTCCTCCGGCGTCAGGGACTGCGGCAGCGGGTGCGGGACGTCGGCGAGGCGCCGTCGCAGGTACTTCGTCAACCGGGCCCGGCGACGCATGTTGCGAGGCCGCACGCACTTGAGCGCCGAGACGACGTCGTCGGCGTGGCCGACGATCAGGTCGCGCGCCTCCGGCGGGCACGGCTCGTCGAACACCAGCTCGTAGTAGAGCTCGGCCCAGATCGGCATCATCTCGTCGCGGATCCGGCGCAGGCCGCCGTCGAGACCGTCGAGCACGTGCGCGGCTACGCGGCGAGCGAGCTCCTCGGAGTCCTTTTTGGACCGGACCAGGATGTGCCGGGTGCACTTGGCGACCTCGTCGTAGCGCGGCCCGGCTTCGAGGTGCTCCTGGTGCACTTCGGGCCCGGGCGCGAGCCAGTACCAGAACAGGTCGGAGAGCGCGGCGCCGCGGCTGCGGCCGTTCGCCGCGGGGTCGGCGTAGACGCGCCGGAAATCCCCGACGCCGACCTGCTCCCCCGGGATCGTCACCACGTCCTGGCCGTTGACCAGCTCGAAGATCCGCATCCGCAGCGCGACGACCCGGGCGGGGAGCCACGCCGGCGCGGTCACCAGCGCGGCCGCGGCAAGCGCTTTCCCGATCACCGGCGCACCTGGTCCGGGGTGAGGTCGGCCGGGTACCGGCCACCGCACATGGCCAGCGCCTGGTCGAAGTCGTCGCGCAGCAGCTCCAGGACCTGCGTGACGCCTTCGCGACCGCCCGCGGCCAGCCCCCACACGACCGGCCGGCCGACGCCGACCGCGTCCGCGCCGAGGGCCAGCGCCTTGACGACGTCGGTGCCGCGGCGGATCCCGCCGTCGAGCAGCACGGGTATCGCCCCGCCGACGGCCGCCGCGATCTCGGGGAGCACGTCGATCGTGGCGGGCACGGTGTCGAGCTGGCGGCCCCCGTGGTTGGACACGACGATCCCGGCGACGCCGTGGTGCACCGCCAGGCGCGCGTCCTCGGCGTGGAGCACGCCCTTGATCAGCACCGGGAGCTTGGTCTTGCCCCGCAGCCACGCGATGTGGTCCCAGCTCAGCCCGGCCGACATGACGATCTCGCGGACGTGGCTCGCGTTGCCGCCGCTGCGGTTCTCCAGGTCGAGGTTGCGGAGGTTCTCCACGACCAGCCCCGGCGGCAGGTCGTGGAAGTCGTTGCGGTCGTCGCGCTCGCGGCGGCCGAGCACCGGCGAGTCGACGGTCACGACGAACGCCTTGACGCCGGCGTTTTCGGCCCGGCGCACGATCGCCTCGGTGAACTCCAGATCGGGCTGCAGGTAGAGCTGGAACCACAGGCCCGGGTCCGGCGCGACCTCGCGGGCCGCCGCGGCGATGTCCTCGATCGCCGTGGTCGAGGCCATGCTGACGATCATGATCGTGCCCGCCCGCGCGGCCGCCCTCGCCGTGGCGAGCTCGCCGTCGGCGTGCGCGAGCCGGTGGAACGCCGTGGGCGCGACGAGGATCGGCATCGAGGACGGCGTCCCGAGCAGGGTCAGGCTCAGGTCGCGCTTGTCGCTGCCGCGCAGGACCCGCGGGAGGAGCCGCAGCTTCTTGAACGCCGATTCGTTCTCCGCCACCGTGATCTCGTCCTGCGCGCCACCCGCGAAGTAGTCGTAGTGCACCGGGTCGAGGCGCTGCCGGGCCGCCGCCTCGAACTCCGCGATCGTGCGCATCACAGCTCCCGGGCGAAGAACGCGGTCAGCGGTCCGACGTGCACCTCTTCGTTGTCCCACTCGTTCTCGAGGTTCTCGGTGACGTGGTGGGTCGCGACCAGCTCGCCGCGGCGGTAGTGGCGGACGATCGGGTGCAGGTAGTGGCCTTCGCCGTGGTCGTTGGCTTTGTCCTGGGCGGCGCGCGCGACGAAGTCGAACGGGTCGATCTTGTCGTGGTCGGGGCCGTAGTCGAGGGTGACGATGTAGGCGTCGTCGGGGGGATCCTGGAGGACGCGATCCACCGGCACCTCTTCGAGGTAGCGGGCGGTGTCGCCGTCGACGATCAGCGCGTCACCGAGGAAGCCGAACTGCTGGTACAGCGCGGAAGTCCGGTTGATCCGGGTGATCACGGCGTCGGTCAGCGCGTCCGGTTTGGCGGGCAGCTCGGTGCTCGGCCACGGCGTGTCGTGGTGGCGCTCGTTCAGGACCTTGGCCAGCGCGCGGACGCCGTAGCGGAAGCCGTGGATGAACGCGCTGGTGGCCTTCTTGAAGTCGCGGACCTGCGTGATCGTGCCGGCGAAGTAGAGGCCGGGCACGTTGACCGACTCCCAGTCCGGCGTCTGCGCCGGGAAGCGGTCGTTGATCGTGAGCTGGGGACGGCAGTCCTCGTCGAAGAGTTCGGCGTCGAAGCGGAAGCCCGTGCAGCCGATGACGCGGTCGTAGCGGATCTCCTTGATGACCTCGTCGGCGCGGGCGAAGGCGAACTTGACGTGGTAGCCGTCGGCGTCCTTGCGGACCTCGCGGACGTCGCCGTCGAGGATCGCGTGCTGGAGCTTGAGCTGGTACATGTCGAGGATGCCCGCGTTGTAGGCGCGGAGGTGGCCGACGAAGTGGGTGCGCCAGGCGAGCTTCACCGGCCGCGGGCCGCCGACGTGCACGACCGCGGCGGTCTCGATGAGGTTGTCGGCGGTCTCGAAGGCGGAGTTCCCCTTGCCCAGCACCAGGACACGCTGGTCGGTGAAGCTCTTCGGGTCGACGTCGACGTCCACGTACTGGTCGATCAGCTCGACGCCGGGGAACTGCGGGAGGTACGGCTTGGTGACGCCGGAGGCCATGACCAGCCGGTGCGCCTTGAACTCCGTGTCACCGGCGGTGAGGATGAAGACAGCGCTTTCCGGGTCGCGGCGGATGCGCGTCACCCGGGTGTCGTAGCGGACGTCGACGTTGTGCTTCGCCGCGTAGTCGGCGAGGTAGCGCAGGAAGTCCGGAGCGTCCGGGAAGAGCTTCTCGCTGTAGTCGGTGAAGACGGGCTGGTCGTCGCCGCCCTCGGTCAGGATCGAGTTCCAGTCCATCCGCATGCGCAGCTCCGGGTCGGCGTACCCGGTGTGCTTCTTGTTGATGGAGATGAGCGTGCGGTGCCGGGGGAAGGTCTCGAAGAAGTGGCCGGGCGCGGAACCGGCCTCCAGCACCAGGTACCGGTGGCCGGCGTGGCCGAGGTGCTGCCCCAGCTGCAACCCGGCGGGCCCGGCCCCGACGACCAGATAATCGAGCACTTCCTCCACGACGACCTCCTGCAGGCTCGGCACCGACCTTGATCGGCGCCGAGCCTGCTCCGGAGATCTCAGAAAAGGCTCAGAGGAAGTTGCTTACTTGCCGGCGGCGCGGGCCAGGCGTTCGGGGTAGCGCTCCCCCGCCACGGCCTCCGCCGGCGCGGCCGCCGCGATGGCCGCCAGGTCGTCCGCGGTCAGCTCCAGCGAAGCCGCCGCCACGTTCTCCTCGAGGTACTTGCGGCGCTTCGTCCCCGGGATCGGCACGACGTCCTCGCCGTGGGACTGCACCCACGCGAGCGCCAGCTGCCCCGCCGTGACGCCCTTCGAATCCGCCAGCGCACGCAGCGCGTCGACGATCGCCATGTTGCGCTCGAAGTTGCCCTCGGCGAACCGCGGCAGGCCGCGGCGCATGTCGTCCTCCGGCAGGTCCGCCATCGACTTCACCGCGCCCGTCAGGAAACCGCGGCCCAGCGGCGAGAACGGCACCACGCCGACGCCGAGCTCCCGGCACGTGTCCAGGATCTCGCCCTCGATGCCACGGGTCCACAGCGACCACTCGCTCTGCAGCGCGGTCACCGGGTGCACCGCGTGCGCGGCGCGGATCGTCGCCGCGCTCGCCTCGGAAATCCCGGCGTACCGGATCTTCCCGGCTTCCACGAGCGAAGCCAGCGCGCCCCAGGTCTCCTCGATCGGCGTGTCCGGGTCGACGCGGTGCTGGTAGTACAGGTCGATGTGGTCGACGCCGAGCCGGCGCAGCGACTCGTCGCAGGATTGCTTGACGTACTCGGCGTCACCGCGGGCGCTCATCGCGCCGTCGGTCCACACGATGCCGAACTTCGTCGCGAGCACGACCTCGTCGCGGCGGCCGGCGATCGCGCGGCCCACCAGGTCCTCGTTGACGCCGTCGGCGTAGACGTTCGCGGTGTCGAGCAGCGTGACGCCGAGGTCGAGGGCCCGGTGGATCGTCGCGATCGACTCTTCGTCGTTGTCGCGGACGCCGTAGGCCTGGCTCATCCCCATGCAGCCGAGTCCCTGGGCGCTGACCTCCAGGCCGCCGAGCTTCCTGGTCTTCACGCGGAAATCTCCTCCATGTCGGGTTCCACGCCGAGCACCTTCCGCTCGACCTGGGCGTAGTTCTCGATCTTGTAGTCCAGGACGTCGAGGCAGCCCTGCAGCTCGGCGATCCGCTCGGCGACCGACCGCCGCTGCTCCACCAGCAGAGCCTTGCGGCGGCCCGCGCTGGCGACGCCGTGGCGGCGCAGCGACGCGTATTCGCGCATGCTCTTGATGGGCATCCCGGTGGTGCGCAGCTTGGTCAGGAACCCCAGCCAGCCGAGGTCGTCGTCGGAGTAGGCCCGGCGGCCCGCGGTGTCCCGAGCGGGCGGGTCGAGCAGTTTGATGCGCTCGTAGTACCGGAGAGTGTCGATCGACAGTCCGCTACGTCGCGCGGCTTCCGCTATCGAGTAGCTCATGAGCTCGACACTACGACCTGGAGTGCACTCCAGGTCAACTCTTCACCCTGGCCATTTATAACAGCGTTCCGATACGCTGCGTACATGGCTCGACCACGGACCCACGACGAAGCGCTGCGGCTGAAGCTCCTCGACCGCGCCGGAGAGCTCATCGCCGCCGACGGGCCCAAGGCGCTTTCCCTGCGGAAGCTGGCCGCCGACGCCGGGACGTCGACCACCGCCGTGTACTCCCTCTTCGGCAGCAAACCCGATCTGGTGAACGCCCTCTACACCGAAGGCTTCCGCCGCTTCGGCGCCCGGATGGCCGGCACCGTGCTGACCGGCGACCCGGTCGGCGACCTCGTCGCGCTCGGCAGCGCCTACCGCGCCAGCGCGCTGGCCGACCCGAACCTCTACGGAATCATGTTCACCAGGTCGGTGCCCGGGTTCGAGCCCAACGAAGACGCCGAAAAACTGGCCAGGAAGACCCTCGAGCCCTTGGAGGCGATCATCCGCCGGGCCATCGCCGACGGCGTCTTCCTCGACGTCCCGCCGGAGACGGTCGCGGTCGGCTGCTGGGCCTTCGTGCACGGGCTCGTCTCCCTGGAGCTGACCGGCAACCTGCCGGAGGAGTTCGACGTCACGGGCTCGTACGAGACGGCCCTGCGCGCGAACGCCTCCGGCTGGCTGCGCTCTCGGCCGTAGCGCTCACGCGGTCTCGTCTGGCGGGAACCGGGCGTCCGCCAGGTCGAGTTCCTCGTGTTCGCCTCCCTCGAAGTCGGCTCCCCCTTCGAAATGCGTGTGGGAGCACTGGAACAGGCCGCCCGAGCGGATCCGGGTGAAGCGGACGTCCCGGGCGAAGTGCGCCCACGAGAAGAACACGCCCTCCTCGAAGACCGACTGGTCGAAGTTCGCGATGTCGGTGAACTGCGTGCCGTAGAACCCCGCCCGGCGGGTGAAGGTCGTGCCGCGGATGTGGACCGCGCCGACGAACCGGGCGCGGCTGAAGTCCGCGGCGGCCAGGGTGCAGCCGCTCAGCCGGAAGTCGACCAGGACGGCGCGCTGCAGGTCGACCGACATCCCCGGCCAGTAGCCCGGGTCCTCGTGGCTCAGGTGCGTCTTGAGCAGCTCCTGCACGGCCAGGCGGACCAGCAGTTCGGGATCCGTGTCCTCGCCGAGCTCCGCGCCGGTCCGGCCGCGCAGGCCCGTTTTCGGGGCCTTGAACGGCATCCGCAGGTACGCGCACAGCACGTTCACGATCGTCTGACGCTGTTTCGGGTTGTCCTGCCCGAGCCGCTCCAGCGCGTAAAACCCGCCGAACCGCACCGGCGCCTTGTCGCTGCCGAGCTGCTCGACGGCCTTCGTGTACAGCTCGGTGACCCGCCGCTCCTCGAGATCGCGTTCGGTCACGCCCGCGACGCGGGTCGTCTCGGCGAGCTGCAGCTCCATCGTGCGCTGGCGGCGCGTCGCCAGCCACAGCGCGAAGATGCCGCCCGCGCCGGCGCCGATGCCGAACGCCGTCTTGACGGCGTCGATGCGCACCGGCGCGTCCGGCGACCCGGACCAGCCCAGCAACAGCCACAGCAGGCCGGCCGTGACGACCGCGACCACGGCGCCGGCCACCGCGACCCACCGCCACTTCAGGACGGGCAAGGCTTTAGACAGCACCGTACTGGCGGTCACCCGCGTCACCGAGACCCGGGACGATGAAGCCCGAGTCGTTGAGGCGCTCGTCGATGCTGGCGGTGACGACGCGGACGGGCAGGCCGGTCTTTTCCAGGTGCGCCAGGCCTTCCGGCGCGGCCAGCGCGCAGATGGCCGTGACGTCGTCCGCGCCGCGGTCGGTGAGCAGCCGGATCGTGTACTCCATCGAGCCGCCGGTGGCCAGCATCGGGTCGAGCACCAGCACCGGCCGGTCGGCGAGCGACTCCGGCAGCGATTCGAGGTACGGCGTCGGCTTCAGGGTTTCTTCGTCGCGCGCGAGGCCGACGAAGCCCATCTGCGCGTCCGGGATCAGCTTGTGCGCCTGGTCGGCCATGCCGAGGCCGGCCCGCAGCACCGGGACGAGCAGCGGCGGCTTGGCCAGCTTGTAGCCCTCGGTGCGCGCGACCGGCGTGTGAATCCGCTCGGTCTTGACCGGCACGTCGCGCGTGGCTTCGTAGACCAGCATGACGGTCAGCTCGTGCAGCGCGGCCCGGAACGCGGCGCTGTCGGTGCGCGCGTCGCGCATCGTGGAGAGCCGGGCCTTCGCGAGGGGGTGATCGACGACGTGCACATCCATGCGGGTCAATCTAGCCGTCCCGCGAACCTTTTCACCCAGCCGCGCTGCCAGGGCGTTTCGACGGCGCGTTCGTGGTAGTGCTCCCGCACCCAGGCGACGGCTTCGTCGGCCGGGACGCCGGAGAGGACGGCCAGGCAGGCCATCACCGTGCCGGTCCGCCCGGCGCCGCCGTAGCAGGCGACTTCGACGGTTTCCGTCTTGGCTCGTTCGTGGAGGGCCTTGATCTGCCGGCGTGCTTCGGCGGGCTTGGTGGGCAGCAGGAAGTCCGGCCAGGTGACCCATTCGTGCGGCCAGGTGATGCCCCCGCCGTGCTTGCGCCGCAGCCGGCTCGTGCCCAGGTAGAGCCCGAAGTCCGGCTCGGGTTCGTCGGGCCGCGGGCGCCCCAGCCCGCGACCTCGGACCTGGACGCCGTCAGGGAATTCGACCATCGGCCCAGTGTCCTCCGGAAGTTGGACACGCAGGGTGGTTTTCGCCGCTAAGCTCCGCCGGGTGAGCGAACTGACGCCCGATCAGATGAGGGCCTCCGACGCGGACCGCGAGCGCGTCGCGCAGGTGCTGCACAACGCCCTCTCGGAAGGGCGGATCACCGTGAACGAGCTGGAAGAGCGGCTCACGACGGTATACGCGGCGAAGACGCTCGGCGACCTCAAACCGGTGACGGTGGACCTGCCGTCCACGTCGGCGGCGATCGAGCCGGCGACCACGCGCGCGCTCGGGTTCCCCGACCAGCGCATCGGCGGCCACCCGGGCAGCCCGGTGTCGATCGGCGTGCTGTCCGGAGCGGTCCGCAAGGGCAGCTGGGTCCTGCCCCCGCAGCACAACAGCTTCGCGTTCTGGGGCGGCGCGGAGATCGACCTGCGCCAAGCGCGTTTCGCGGACCGGAACTGCACGATCACCGCGGTCGCGATCATGGGCGGCATCCAGATCACGGTCCCGGACGACATCAACGTCGACGTGACGGGGATCGGGTTCATGGGCGGGTTCCTGCTGGAGGACAAGTCGGGAGCACCGCCCGCGCCCGCGACGGCGCCGACGGTGAAGATCAACGGGCTGGCGTTCTGGGGCGGGGTCGTGGTGTACCGGAAGGCGGCTCAGCGGTCGGAACCGCCGCAGATCGAAGGGGCCTGACCTCGGCGTTGTGACGCGCTACGCACTCAGCGTCACAGCCGATGGGGCCTCGCACTGCCGGACCCGCCGCCTAGACTCAGGCGCATGACAGCCACGACCAGCACGTCAGCGGCGCCGGCCACCCCGGCACCGCTGGTGGACGCGACTCGCGACGACGCGAGCCTGCGCCGCTTCCTGCTCGGGCTGCCCGGTGTCGACCAGGTCGGCGTCGAGCAGCGCGCGGCGGGCCTCAGCACGCGCAGCATCAAGAAGGACGCCAAGCGGTGGGCCATCGACACCGCCATCTCCATGGTCGACCTGACCACGCTGGAGGGCGCCGACACCCGCGGCAAGGTCCGGGCGCTCGCCGCGAAAGCCGTCCGCCCCGATCCCGAACGCCAGGACACCCCGCGTGTCGCCGCCGTCTGCGTGTACCCGGACATGGTCGCCACGGCCGTCGAGGCGCTCAAGGGCAGCGGCGTCCACGTCGCGAGCGTCGCCACCGGCTTCCCCGCGGGCCGCACCAGCCGCGAGATCAAGCTGGCCGACACCAAGATCGCCGTCGACGCCGGCGCGCACGAAGTCGACATGGTGATCGATCGCGGCGCCTTCCTCGAGGGCCGCTACATGGACGTCTTCGAGGAGATCCAGGCCATCAAGGCCGCCTGCGGAGACGCCCACCTCAAGGTCATCCTCGAGACCGGCGAGCTGGCGACCTACGACAACGTGCGGCGCGCGTCGTGGCTGGCGCTGCTCGCCGGCGGTGACTTCATCAAGACGTCCACCGGCAAGGTCTCCCCCGCCGCGACGCTGCCGGTCACCCACATCATGCTGCAGGCCGTCCACGACTGGCACGCGCAGACCGGCGAGCTGCGCGGCGTCAAGCCCGCCGGCGGCATCCGGACCACGAAGGACGCGATCAAGTACCTCGTCGCCGTGCACGAGGTCGCCGGCGAGCAGTGGCTCGTCCCGGACCTGTTCCGCTTCGGCGCGTCCAGCCTGCTCAACGACCTGCTGCTGCAGCGCCGCACCCAGGTGGACGGCCACTACAGCGGCCCCGACTACGTGACGGTGGACTGATGCCTGTTTTCGAGTACGCACCGGCGCCCGAGTCGCGCGCCATCGCGAACCTGAAGGACCACTACAAGCCGTTCGTCGACGGCGCGTTCGTCGACGGCTCGGGTGAGCCGCTCAAGACGATCAACCCGGCCACCGAAGAGGTGCTGGCCGAGGTCGGCACGGCGTCGAAGTCCGATGTGGACATCGCGGTGAAGGCCGCGCGCAAGGCTTTTACGAATGTCTGGTCCAAGATGCCGGGCACCGAGCGCGCGAAGTACCTCTTCCGCATCGCGCGGCTGATCCAGGAGCGCTCGCGCGAGCTGGCCGTGCTGGAGAGCCTCGACAACGGCAAGCCGATCAAGGAGTCGCGCGACTCCGACATCCCGACGGCGGCGGCGCACTTCTTCTACCACGCCGGCTGGGCGGACAAGCTCGAATACGCGGGGTACGGCGCCGATCCGCGTCCGCTGGGTGTCGCGGGCCAGATCATCCCGTGGAACTTCCCGCTGCTGATGCTGGCCTGGAAGATCGCGCCGGCGCTGGCCACCGGCAACACGGTGGTGCTGAAGCCCGCCGAGACGACGCCGTTGACCGCGCTGGTGTTCGCCGAGATCTGCCAGCAGGCCGAACTGCCGCCGGGCGTGGTCAACATCCTGCCGGGCGCGGGCGACATCGGCGCGTCCATTGTGGAGCACGGCGACATCGACAAGATCGCCTTCACCGGCTCGACCGAGGTCGGCAAGGCCATCCAGCGCGAAGTCGCGGGCACCGCGAAGAAGCTCACGCTGGAGCTGGGCGGCAAGGCCGCGAACATCGTGTTCGAGGACGCGCCGCTCGACCAGGCCATCGAGGGCATCGTCAACGGCATCTTCTTCAACCAGGGTCACGTCTGCTGCGCGGGCTCGCGGCTGCTGGTCCAGGAGTCCATCGCCGAAGAGGTGCTGGAGAAGCTGCGCTACCGCGTCTCGACGCTGCGCGTCGGCGACCCTCTGGACAAGAACACCGACGTCGGCGCGATCAACTCGGCCGAGCAGCTGGCGAAGATCCAGGGGCTCGTCGAGTCCGGTGACGCCGAGGGCGCGCAGCGCTGGACCAGCCCGTGCCCGGTGCCGGACCGCGGGTTCTTCTTCGCCCCCACGGTGTTCGCGAACGTCCAGCAGTCGATGCGGATCGCGCGCGAGGAGATCTTCGGCCCGGTGCTGTCGGTGCTGACGTTCCGCACGCCGGACGAGGCCGTCTCGAAGGCGAACAACACGCCGTACGGGCTTTCGGCCGGCATCTGGACCGAAAAGGGCTCCCGGATCCTGTGGATGGCGAACCAGCTGCGCGCCGGCGTGGTCTGGGCCAACACCTTCAACCGCTTCGACCCCACCGCCCCCTTCGGCGGCTACCAGGAATCCGGCTTCGGGCGCGAAGGCGGCCGCACCGGGCTGGAGGCGTACCTGAATGTCTGACCGGATTTCCGTCGCGAAGACGTACAAGCTGTACCTCGGCGGCAAGTTCCCGCGTTCGGAGTCCGGCCGGGTCTACCCGGTGACGGACGCGAAGGGCAAGTTCCTGGCGAACGCGGCGCACGCGTCCCGCAAGGACGTCCGCGACGCGGTGGTGGCGGCCCGCAAGGCGTTCCCGGGCTGGGCGGCCGCGACGGCGTACAACCGCGGCCAGGTGCTCTACCGGGTGGCCGAGGTGCTGGAAGGCCGCCGCGACCAGTTCATCGCGGAGGTGTCGGCGTCGGAGGGCCTGGCCGCGAAGAAGGCCGAGTCCAGTGTGGACGCGGCCATCGACCGCTGGGTCTGGTACGCGGGCTGGACGGACAAGATCGCGTCGGTCCTGGGTTCGGCCAACCCGGTGGCGGGCCCGTACTTCTCGTTCACGATGCCGGAGCCGACCGGCGTGATCGGCGTGCTGGCGCCGCAGAAGTCGTCACTGCTGGGCCTGGTCAGCGTGCTGGCCCCGGTCCTGGCGACGGGTTCGACGGCGGTGGTGGTGTCGAGCGCGGAGCGGCCCCTGCCGGCGATCACGTTGTCGGAAGTCCTGGCGACCTCGGACGTCCCGGGCGGAGTGGCGAACATCCTGACGGGGCGGGCATCGGAGCTGGGGTCCTGGCTGGCCTCGCACGGCGACGTCAACGCCCTGGACCCGACGGGAGCCGCGGCGGAGGACCGCCCGGGGTTGGCACGCGAAGCGGCGAACACGGTGAAGCGGGTACTGACGGTCCCGGAGGCGGAGCCGGACTGGACCGCGGCGCCGGATCTGGCCCGGCTGCGGAGGTACCTGGAGGCGAAGACGGTCTGGCACCCGCTGGGCGTCTGAGTTCTTCCATGAGGGGCACCTTCATGGCCTGCAGAGCCATGAAGGTGTCCCTCATGGCAGTCAGCTCATCGTCACCGAGAAGTCCGTCAGCGTGAACCTCGCCTTGCCACCACCGGTCGAGCAGAACTCGATCCCGTAGCCGATCTGGTTCACCGTCGGGTTGGGCGGGATCAGCCCCTTCCCGATCGACCAGGCGATCATCGCCTTCAGGTCGAGGCTCCCCGAGTACTGCGTCGCCCGCGAAACGAACGCCACGTACCCGTCGTCGTCCGCCCAGACGTCGTACGTCGCCCCTCCGGCCGTGTACGTCGCCAGCTTGTCGCCCGAGGGCTGCTGCTTCAGGTTCTCCGTCCACACCATCAGCTCGCTGACGCCGGCCCCGTCGCCGACTCCGTTCAGCCACAGGTCGTACGCCACGTCGTAGATGCCCACGCCCGGGCCGCGGCCCGCGAACGTCGTCTTGATCACCGAATAGTCGTTGAACGGTTTCCCGTTCTGGTCGTTGATGTCCTTGTGCACATTCGGATAGGTTTTCACCGACGTCGATTCGGGTTGGGTGGAATCGACGTACCAGTTGTCGTACGCGCACGCGCGCAGCGTTTCCGGGCCTGCTTCGTCCGCGTTCCACATGTTGTTGTGGACGTAGTAGCCGCCGTCCGACCAGCCGCCGTCGGCGTCGGACGTCGTGAACTCCGGGCTGCGGCAGCCGCGGACCGGTGTCGTCGACGGCGGAGTCGGAGTCGGTACCACAGCACGGGAAGACGCGGAAGGCGAGGTCGAAGTGGCGGACGACGGCGAGACGCTGGGCGCCGTCGTCGTGGCGGCCACCGGGGCCGGGGCCGCCGCGCCGCCGACCGGGCCGTCACCGCAGCCGGCGACCGCCAGGAAGGGAATCGTCAACACCACGGCCAGCATTCTTCGTCGCATTTTCCCGCCCGCAGCCCGAATTCGGCAGAACGAGGCGGAACCCTAACACGAAAACCGAAGAATCAGCTGTGGTCGTCCGCGGGGTCCAGATCGTCCGACGTGATCGGACGGCCCGGGAGCTCCGTGCCCGGCCGCGCGCTGAGCCCGTCGATCATGATCCCGACGCAGCGGCGCGCCGCCATCTCGGCCACCTCCGGCACCTTCGCCCGCACCTGCCGCAGCAGCGTCGCGAACAGGATCGCGATGTCGCCCGCACCGATGTCCCGGCGGAGCCTGCCCTCGGCCTGCGCCCCGCGGACGAGCTCGTCCACCACCACCAGGATCTCGTCCCGCAGCCGCCGGACCTCCGGGTCGCTCTTCAGGATGACGAGCGCCCGGTGGGACACCATCGCCAGCTGGATGCTCAGCTGCAGCTCCACCGACTGGCGCAGCAGCCGCGACAGCGCGCTCCACGCCGACGTCTCCTCGGCGGCGATCACCTTCGCCTCGATCAGCACCCGCTCGAAGTTGTCCATCGCGACCGCGCGGACCAGCGCGTCCCGGTCCGGGAACCGGCGGTACAGCGTCCCGACGCCGACGCCGGCGGCGCGGGCGATCTCTTCCATCGGCACTTCGGGACCGGAGACGGCGAAGATGGTCTTCGCGGCAGCCAGGATCTGGTCGCGGTTGCGCCGCGCGTCCGCCCGCAGGGTGGTCTCGGGGTCTGCCGTCATGCCGTTCGCCTCTCGCTGGATCGCGCGGGGTGATTCTCGCATGGTCAGGCGGCCACACACTCGGCCTCAAGTGAGTCACCCGTTAGCTAGTGGACGACTTCCCTCCACTTCGGTACCTTGGGTTCTAGAACCGGAATGTAATCCTCCGCATACTGTTAGTCCGTTTTAGGGGGCCCGATATGACCGAAGTCGCCGATCCCACCACGAAGGGCGAAGTCTTCCCACTGGCGCGCACCTGCCCGTTCGCTCCGCCGGCGGCGTACGAGAAGCTGCGCGAAGCGGGGCCTGTCCAGCGCGTCGCGCTGCAGTCCGGCCAGGAGGCGTGGGCGATCACCCGGCTCGAGGACGTCCGGCAGATGCTCACCGACCCGCGGTTCAGCTCCGACCGGTTCAACCCCGGCTTCCCGTTCCTGACCAAGCAGGGGCGGCCGGTCCGGCGGACCAACTTCACCGCGTCGCTGATCAACATGGACCCGCCGCAGCACGGCGCGGCCCGCCGCGAGGTCGTGGGCGAGTTCACCGTCCGGCGGATGAAGGCGCTCGAACCGCGGATCCAGCAGATCGTCGACGAGCACATCGACGCGATCCTGGCCGGCCCGAAGCCCGCCGACCTCGTCACCGCGCTGTCGCTGCCGGTGCCGTCGCTGGTCATCTGCGAGCTGCTCGGCGTGCCCTACGGCGACCACGACTTCTTCCAGGTCCGCAGCTCGACGCTGCTCAACCGGGACGTCGAGCAGGAAGTCCGGATCAAGGCCGTCGACGAGCTGCAGGAGTACCTCGACCAGCTCGTCGCCAAGAAGGAAGCCGAGCCGACCGACGACCTGCTCGGGCGCCAGATCCTCAAGCAGCGCGAGGAGCACGGCGACGTCGACCACGACTCGCTCGTGTCCCTGGCCTTCCTGCTGCTCATCGCCGGCCACGAGACGACGGCCAACATGATCTCGCTCGGCACCGTCGCGCTGCTGGAGAACCCGGACCAGCTCGCGCTCATCAAGAACGACCCCGGCAAGACGCTCGACGCCGTCGAGGAGCTGCTGCGGTACTTCACGATCGCGGAGTTCGCGACCTCGCGCGTCGCCACCGAGGACGTCGAGATCGGCGGCCAGCTGATCCGCGAAGGCGAGGGCGTGCTCGGCCTCAGCTACTCCGGCAACCGCGACGAAGCCGCGTTCGAGAACGCCGACGAGCTCGACCTGGAGCGCGGCGCGCGCCACCACGTCGCGTTCGGCTTCGGCCCGCACCAGTGCCTCGGCCAGAACCTGGCCCGCATGGAGCTGCAGATCGTCTTCGACACGCTCTTCCGCCGCATCCCGGAGCTGAAGCTGGCCGCGCCGGTCGACCAGCTGCCGTTCAAGCACGACTCGTCGATCTTCGGCCTGTACTGCCTGCCCGTCACCTGGTGAAAAGGGGGAAAGTCATGACGACAGTCGAGAAGCACGAATTCCCGATGACCCGCACGTGCCCGTTCGCGCCGCCGGCGGCGTACGAAGAGATCCGCGAAGAGGATCCGGTTTCGAAGGTGGGGCTGCCCGACGGCGGCTGGGCCTGGGTGGTCACCCGGCACGAGGACGTCCGGACCGTGCTGAACGACCGTCGGTTCAGCGCCGACCGGCAGCGCCCGGACTTCCCGCAGCTGGTCAAGGGCGGGTTCCGGCGGCAGGGCGACGAGCGCACCATGATCACCATGGACGCGCCCGAGCACGGCCCGGCCCGCAAGGCCGTGCTCGGCGAGTTCACCGTGCGCCGGATGGAGGCGCTGCGGCCGCGGATCCAGGAGATCGTGGACGGGCAGATCGACGCGCTGCTGGCCGGGCCGAAGCCGGGTGACCTGGTCGAGGCGCTGTCGCTGCCGGTGCCGTCGCTGGTGATCTGCGAGATGCTCGGCGTGCCCTACGCCGACCACGGCTTCTTCCAGGAGCACACGGCCAAGCTGATCAAGCGCGCGACGCCGCCCGAGGAGCGGCGGGCGGCGTTCGACACCATCCGCGGCTACATGGCCGACCTCATCGCGAAGAAGGAGGCGAACCCGCCGGACGACCTGCTCGGCCGGCAGATCGTCAAGCTCCGCGAAGACGGCACCTACCGGCGGGAATCGCTGGCCGCGACCGGCTTCCTGCTGCTCGTCGCCGGGCACGAGACCACGGCGAACATGATCTCGCTGTCCACCGTGGCGTTCCTGCGCAACCCGGAGCAGCTCGCGGCGATCAAGGCCGACCCGGGCAAGACGCTCGACGCCGTCGAGGAGATGCTGCGCTACTGGACGATCGTCGACGCGGCCACCGCGCGCCTGTGCGTCGAGGACGTCGAGGTCGGCGGGCAGCTGATCCGCGCCGGCGAAGGCGTGCTGGCGCTGGGCTACGCGGCGAACCGCGACCCGCGGGCGTTCGAGAACGCCGACGAGCTGGACATCGAGCGCGGCGCGCGCCACCACGTCGCGTTCGGCTTCGGCCCGCACCAGTGCCTCGGCCAGAACCTGGCCCGGATGGAGCTGCAGATCGTGTTCGACACGCTCTTCCGGCGGGTGCCTTCGCTGGCGCTGGGCGCTCCGGTGGACGATCTGCCGTTCAAGGACGACGCGAACATCTACGGCCTGTACCGGCTGCCGGTGACCTGGTAGAGAACGAACTGCCATCCCACCACAGGAGAGAAGAACCATGAAGATCATCGCGGACACCGGCAAGTGCGTCGGCGCCGGTCAGTGCGTGCTGACGGAGCCCGAGCTGTTCGACCAGAGTGAGGACGACGGCACGGTCATCGTCCTGAACGAGACGCCCGAGGGCGAGCTGGTCGAGAAGGCCCGCGAAGCGGTGCACGTGTGCCCCAGCCAGGCCCTCTCGCTGCAGGAGTAGCGAGGAACGGCCACCTCGCGGGCAAGGGGTTTCCCGCGAGGTGGCCGTGGCCTGTTCTTTCAGGAGAGCCGGAGGGTGGTCTCCGGGTTGAACGCGTGCGTCTCGCCTTCGCCGCGCAGGCCGACCCGGACGTTGTCGCCCATGCGGGGCGGCGTACGGCCGTCGACGCGGACGACGAAGCGGTCGTCGCCCACCTTGCCGTGCACGTACGCGTCCGCGCCGAGTTCCTCGACCAGCTCCACCACCAGCTCGAAGCCGCCCTCGGGCACCAGCTGCAGCGACTCCGGGCGGACGCCGAACACGACTTCACGCAGGTCGCCCGCCGAAGTCAGCACCGAGCGCGGCAGCGGCAGCACGACGTCGCCCAGCCGGACGCCACCCTCGGTCAACGGCAGCGTCGCCAGGTTCATCGCCGGTGAGCCGATGAAGCCGGCCACGAACGAGTTCGTCGGGTTCTCGTACAGCTCCCGCGGTGACGCGCACTGCTGCAGGATTCCATCGCGAAGGACCGCCACCCGGTCGCCCATCGTCATCGCCTCGACCTGGTCGTGCGTGACGTAGATGGTCGTCGTGCCCAGGCGCTGCTGCAGCTTCGCGATGTTCGCGCGGGTCTCCACCCGCAACTTCGCGTCCAAGTTGGACAGTGGCTCGTCCATCAGGAACACGCTGGGCTCGCGCACGATCGCCCGGCCCATCGCGACGCGCTGCCGCTGCCCGCCGGACAGCGCCTTGGGCTTGCGGTCGAGGAACTTCGTCAGGTCCAGCATCTTCGCCGCTTCGGCGACCTTGGCCGCGATGTCCTCTTTGGACAGTCCGCGCAGCTTCAGCGCGAAGCCCATGTTGTCGGCCACCGTCATGTGCGGGTACAGCGCGTAGGACTGGAACACCATCGCGATGTCCCGGTCCTTCGGCGGCAGGTGCGTGACGTCGCGCTCGCCGATGTGGATGGCGCCTTCGTCGACGTCCTCCAGCCCGGCGAGCATCCGCAGCGCCGTCGACTTGCCCGAGCCCGACGGCCCGACCAGCACCAGGAACTCGCCGTCCGGCACCGCCAGGTCGAACCCGTCGACCGCCTTCACCGGAGGAGAACCCGGGTAGATCCGCGACGCAGCTTCGTAAACGACTCCGGCCATGGCTACTTCACCGCTCCCATCGACAGACCGCGGACGAGGTGGTTCTGCGCGATCCAGCCGACGATCATCACCGGCAGCGAAGCCAGCAGCGCGGCGGCGGAAAGCTGGGCCCAGTACAGGCCCTCACTGGTGATGAACCCGACGAGGAACACCGGCACGGTACCGGCCCGGGCCGCCGTCAGGTTGACCGCGTAGAAGAACTCGGTCCAGGAGAAGATGACGCAGATCAACGCGGTCGCCGCGATTCCGGGCGCGACCACCGGCATGATGATCTTGCGCAGCAGCGTCGGCAGGTTCGCGCCGTCGATGCGGCCCGCCTCGATCATCTCGTGCGGCACTTCCAGGAAGAACGACCGCATCATCCAGATGGCCAGCGGCAGGTTCATCGACGTGTAGAGGATGACCAGCGCCCACACCGTGTCGAGCAACTCGGTGTTCTGGGAGATGATGTACAGCGGGATGATCGCCGCGACGATCGGCAGCATCTTCGTCGAGAGGAAGAAGCCGAGCGCGTTCGACGTCTTCTTCACCGGCGCCAGCGACAGCGCGTACGCCGCCGGGATGCCGAGCAGCAGCACCAGCAGCGTCGAAAGCACCGTCACGAACGCGGAGTTCGACACGTAGGGCAGGAACCCGCCCTTCAGCACGTTCGCGATCTGGTCGAACGTCGGGCTGAAGAACAGCTTCGGCGGGTCGGTGTAGGCGTCGGCCTCCTGCTTGAACGCCGTGAGGATCATCCACAGCAGCGGGAAGACGAACAGGATCGCGATGATCCAGGTGACGGCGGTGAGCACGCCGGGGCCGGTCTTGCGCTTCGGCTTGCGTGCCGGCGGGGCGGTGGTGGCCGCCGACGGGCGGGTCTCGAGGGTGGTCATTTGATCCCTCCGTCGACCGAGAAGGTGCGGAACATGAGGCGCAGCGCGAAGGTCGCGACGATCATCGTCAGGATCACGACGATCACGCCCATCGCCGACGACTGGCCGACGTCGAAGCCTTCGAACGCGCGCTGGTAGATGTAGTACGGCAGGTTGGTGCTGGCCACACCCGGCCCGCCCTGGGTCATCAGGAAGATCGCGTCGAAGCTGTTCACGATGTAGATCGCGCCCAGCAGCGTCGCCAGCTGCAGGAACCGGGACAGGTGCGGCAGCGTGATCGACGCGAACGTCCGCCACCGGCTCGCACCGTCCACGGAGGCCGCCTCGAGGACCTCTTTGGACTGGCTCTGCAGGCCGGCCAGGATGAGCAGCATCATGAACGGCGTCCACTGCCACACGATCTGCGCCATCACCGACGCCAGCGGGAACTCCGAAAGCCAGTCGGTGTCGGTGCCGAAGACGAAGTGCAGCAACCCGTACGTCGGGTCGAACACCGTCGTCTTCCACAGCAGCGCGCCGGCCGCCGGCAGGATGAGGAACGGCGTGATCAGCAGCGTCCGGACGACACCGCGGCCGAAGAACTTCCGGTCGAGCAGGATCGCCAGGCCGAGACCGAGCAGCAGCGCGACCAGCACGCACACCACGGTCAGCAGCACCGTGTTCAGCAGCGCGACCAGGAACGTCGTGTCACTGAAGACGTCGATGTAGTTGTCGAGGCCGACGAAGTGCCGTGAACCCGGCCGGACCAGGTTCCACGACTGGAACGAGTAGAACACGGTGAGCAGGAACGGCAGCTGCGTCACCGCGATGACGAAGATCAGCGCGGGCAGCAGCGGCAGCCGCCGCTTGGCCGCGGTGCTCAGGCCTTTCTTTTCCTCGGCCTTCGCGTGCGTGTGGGACTTGGGCGTGTCTACGGAGAGCGTGGACATCACTGCACCGCCTTGTAGGAGTCGCCCACCGTCTGGGCGTAGTCCTGGGACTGCTTGAGGGCGTCGTCGACCGACTCGCGGCCGGCGATGGCCGCCGACAGCTGCTGACTCACCCGGGTACCCAGGTCCTGGAACTCGGGGATGCCGACGAACTGGATGCCGGGGTAGGGCACCGGGTTCGCCATGGCCTTCTGCTGGTTCGCGTCCGCGATGCCGTCCAAAGTGGGCTTCGCGTAGGCCTGCGCGGCCTTGGCGTAGTCGGGAATGTCGTAAGTGGACTGACGCACGCCCGGTGGGACGCGGTTCCAGCCGTAGGTCGCGCCGACCTTCTGGACGTACGCCTTGTCGGTCATCCAGGCCATGAACTTCCAGGCCGCGTCCTTGTCCTTGGCGACCTTCGGGATGCCGAGCGCCCAGGTGTAGAGCCAGCCGCTCGCCTGCGTCTTGACGACCGGCGCGGGCGCATACCCGGACTTGCCGACGATCTTGCTGCTCGACGGGTCCTCGTTGGTGCCCGCCATGACCGTCGCGTCGTACCACATCGCCGCGTTGCCCTGCGTGTAGCGCGTGCCGCACTCGGAGAACCCGGCGCTGGAGGCGCCGACCTCGCCGTGCTCGCGGATCAGGTTGACGTAGAAGTTCGCGGCTTCCTTGAACTCCGGCGACGTCAGCTTGGCGTTCCAGTCCTTGTCGAACCACTGCGCGCCGAAGGTGTTGGCCACCGTGGTGAACGGCGCGAGGCTCTCGCCCCAGCCCGGCTTGCCGCGCAGGCAGATCCCGGCGACGCCGTTGGCCTTGTCGTCGAGCTTCGCGGCGTAGTCGGCGATCTGCTGCCAGGTCGGCTTGGCCGGCATGGTGATCCCGGCCTTGTCGAAGAGGTCCTTGCGGTAGGCCAGGAACGACGACTCGCCGTAGAACGGCACCGCGTACATCTGGTTCTGGTACGACAGCGACTGCTTGATGCTGGGGATGAAGTCGCCTTCGTCGTAGCCCGGGGTGGCCGCCATGTGCGGCTCGAGGTTCTCGAGCCAGCCGTTGGCCGCCCATTGCGGGGCCTCGTAGTTGCTGATCATGACGACGTCGAACTCGCCGCCCTCGGTGGCGGTCGACGCGGTGATCTTGGCGCGGGCCTGGTTTTCCGGGAGCGAGACGAACTTCAGGTTGATGCCCGTGGCCTTCTCGAACTCCGGGGCGAGGGAGATCGCGTCCTTCATCTGCGGGTTGGACACGATCGCGATGACGAGCGTGCTCCCGCCGGTGCCGACCGAGCCGGCCCCGGCACAGCCGGTGACCAGCAGGGACGTCGCGGCGAAGAGGGTGAGGAGCTTACGCACGGCCGCCTCCCGGGAGTACCTGCACCTTGAGGCCCGAGCCGCTGCGCATCTTGGCGAGCGCCTCGGGGTACTGCTCCAGCGGAAGCCGGTCCGTGAGCAGCGAATCGGTGTCGATCGCACCGGACGCGACGAGGTCGAGCGCGGTGCCGAAGCTGTGCAGCACGGCCATCGAGCCGACGATGGTGATCTCGTCGTTGTAGATGCGGAACGGCGAAAGCGCGACGCGGGCCTCGGCCGGTGCGACGCCGAAGACGAGCAGCCGGCCGCCGCGGCGGATCGAGTCGAACGCGGCTTCGATGGCGGGGGCGGCGCCGGTGGCGTCGACGGCGACGTCGAACTTCTCGCCGTTCAGCTCGCCGACGTCGGTCGCGGTGGCGACGGCGCCGAGGCTCGTGGCCCGCGGCAGCCGGGCCGCGTTGCGGTCGACCACCGTGACCTCCGCGCCGGAGCGCTGCAGCAGCTGCTGCATGATCAGGCCCATGGTGCCGGCGCCGACCACGAGGAAGCGCTCTCCGGCTTCGACGCCGACGCGGCGCACGCCGTGCACCGCACAGGAGACGGGCTCGACCAGCGCGCCCTGTTCCCAGGTCATCGCGTCGGGCATGCGGTAGCAGGTGGACGACGGGACGGCGACGTACTCGGCGAAAGCGCCGTTGACCGTGTCGCCGGTGGCGCCCCAGTTCGCGCAGAGGTTGCCGTGGCCGGCGCGGCACGGGCCGCAGTAGCCGCAGAACAGCGACGGGTCGACCGCGACGCGGTCGCCGACCTTCCATTCGCCCGGCACGTCCGCGCCGAGCTCGACGATCTCCCCGGCGAACTCGTGCCCGGGGACGATGGGATACGGCGTGGGCGGGAAGTGCCCGTCGGCGATGTGCAGGTCGGTCCCGCAGATCCCGCACGCTCCGACCTTGACGACGACCTGGCGTTCTCCGGGTTTCGGATCGGGCACCTCGCCGACCCTGATCTCACCGGGCCGGTCGACGATGGCGGCACGCATGCCTTGCCCCTTCCTCGCGCTCATATGAGCAGCGTTGACCTATGGCGTCGAGAACATGTGAAGGCATTACAGGACTGACCTCGGTGTTACGTCAACCTTTCAGGCAGATTTCGGACTATAGTGCTCATATGAGCGCCTCCAAGAAGCAGCCGTCGCTGACCGAAGCGATCCTGCTGGCCACCATCGCCCGGCGCTTCTACGTGCAGGGACGCTCCAAGCTGGAGATCGCCGACGAGTTCGGCGTCAGCCGGTTCAAGGTGGCCCGGATGCTCGACACGGCCATGGAGTCCGGCCTGGTCAGAGTGGAGTTCGCGCTGCCGGCGCCGGTGGACCTGGCCCTGTCGGACGAGGTCCGTTCGGCGTACGGCCTGAAGCGGGCCTTGGTGCTCGAACGCTCAACCGAGCGCGAGCCGAGAGAGGTCGTCCGGGCCAAGATCGGGACGCTTTCGGCGCGGCTGCTGGAGGAGATCGCGACCCCGTCGGACGTCATCGGGTTGTCGTGGGCGCGGTCGGTGAACGCGATGACCGAGGCGATCCGGACGCTCCCGCGGTGCCCGATCGTCCAGCTCTGCGGGGTGCAGGCGGGGATGGACATGCGCGGCCGGTCGGTGGAGACGGTCAGCCGCGTGACGGCGGTGTCCGGCGGCGACGCGTACCCGATCTTCGGCCCGCTGGTGCTGCCGGACCGCCGGACCACGGAGACGCTGCGGCGCCAGCCGGGCATCGCGGAGACGTTCGGGCAGTTCCGTCATTTGACCAAGGCGGTCGTCAGCATCGGCTCGTGGCAGCCGGGCGAGTCGACGGTGTACGACGCGCTGGACGAGGCCGAGCGAGCGGCGATCGCGGCCCGCGGCGCGACGGCGGAGGTCGCGGCGCGGTTGTTCGACGCTTCGGGAAACGCTTTGTCGACCGGGCTGGCGCACCACGTGCTGGCGATCAGTCACGAGGAGCTGATGGCGGTGCCGGAGGTGATCGCCTTGGGTTACAGCAAGCCGAAAGCGTCGGCGGTGGACGCGGTCCTGCGGTCCGGCATGGTCTCGACACTGATCACGGACGCCGCGGCAGCAGTCCCGCTCCTCGCCCTGGCCGCCAAGAACCCACCGCGCTGAGCCGTGTCGCCCCTTCAATCACGCGAGATGCCCTCCCAATCACGCGAGTTCCGGCTTCAATCACGCGAGTTCCGCCGCTGATCACGCGAGTTCCGGGTTCCCGCCGTACTCCCCCGGCGGTACGACTCGTCCGGTGCCCTACTCCGCCGGGTGCAGTCCGCACCACCCCGGCTCCGGGACGAAACCCGGGTCGCGCCCGATGTGCTCTCGTGCCCGCTCGGCGAGCCTGGACCGCGTGAAGACTTCCCCTCGCTGGCGCCAGACCGTCGTCTGGCTGCACGTCGTTTCGTCCGTCGCCTGGATGAGCCAGGCCCTCGCCCTCGTCGTGCTGATGTCGACGGCCGCGCCCTCGATGGCCGACCGGCTCGACTCCGTCCTGCTCGCCCCGATGGCGAACGTCTCCGCGTTCACCGGCCTGGTGCTCGCCGGCGCGACGGCGTGGGGCTACTTCCGGCACTGGTGGGTGCTGACGAAGTTCGCGCTGACGCTGATCCAGCTCTACGCCGGGATCTTCCTGCTCTCCCCCGCGCTGCGCGACTCCGCGGAGACCGGCACCGTCGCCTGGGCGCAGATCGCCGGGGCGTCGCTGATGGCGAGCGCGCTGTCGTTCCAGGCGTGGCTTTCGATCGCGAAGCCGTGGAAGAAGACGCCGTGGTCCGCGGCCGCGAAGCCGCCGACCGCGCCGACCTGGGTGTTCGTCGCGGGGGTCGGCGCGCCGGTGTTCGACGTCGTCGCCGGGATCCTCGCCGGCTACCCGCTGCCGGCGTTGTCGCTGGTCACGCTGATCGTGCTCGGTCTTGAGCGGCGACGACGTCGTCGCCGTGCTCCGCGGCCCACCGCCCGAAACCCTCGATCGGCTCCAGGAAGCTTGAACCCAACGCCGTAAGCGCGTAAGCGCCTTCGCGGCGCTCGACGAGACCGTCGAACTCCAGGCGCCGCAGAGTTTCCGTGAGCACCTTCGCGCTGATCCCGCCGATCGTGCGCCGGAGGTCGGCGTGCCTTCGCGGCCCGTGGCGCAGCGCCCAGACCACCACCGGGTTCCAGGTGTTGGCGACCAGGTCGAACGCGAGCCGCGTCCGGCAGTCGGCGAGGAAGTCCATGGTTACCGTTCGGTTCCTTCCCGGGTTCCTACCGTCGAGCACGTACAGCCAAGCACAAGGAGGACACATGCGGATCGGGATCTTCGGCACGGGCGGGATGGCGGACGCACTCGGCACGCACTGGGCGCGCGCGGGACACGAGCTGATGGTGAGCGGCCGTTCCGACCCCGGCACCCTGGCCGCACAGCTCGGCGCCGCCGTCGGATCGTGGCCCGAGACGGCGGCCTTCGCCGACGTGCTGCTCCTGGCGATCCCCGCCGCAGCGGTCGGCGAGGTCCTGGCGGAGGCGGGCCCGCTCGCCGGGAAGGTCCTGGTGGACTGCACCAACCACCCGGACCTGAGCGGCACCCCGGTGGCGTCGCGGATCGCCACCGAAGCCCACGTGGTCAAGGCGTTCAACCTGGCCCACGTGGACATCTGGCGGATGACGCCCCCGGCGTGGGACGGCCGCCCGCTGTCGGTCCCCCTGTGCGGCGACGATCCGGCGGCGCTGGAAGCGGTGCGCACGCTGGTCCGGGACGCCGGCGGCAAGCCGGTGCACGGAGGCGGCCTGGACCGCGCCGCACTGCTGGAAGCGACAGCGGCGTTCGTCATCGGCCTGTGGTTCGCCGGCGAAGACGCTCAGGCGATCCTCGCGCCCACGGGCACCCCGGCACCCGGCGCGCCCGCTCGGTGACCGGCCACGCCGGCAGTCCCGCGAGGACGGTCCGGATGTCGGAAGCGGCGTACGAACCCAACGCGCGGAAAGCGGCTCCCGGGCCCGCAGTCAGGAAAGGGAACGGCTAGTGCGCGCCCACCTCGGTCACCCGCACCACGGCCACGCCGGCCTCGTCGGACGCCGCCAGGTCGACCTCCGCGCTGATGCCCCAGTCGTGGTCGCCCGCCGGGTCGTCGAAGATCTGGCGGACCTTCCAGACGTCCGGCAGCTGCTCGATCATGATCAGCGCCGGGCCGCGCGCGTCCGGGCCGGTGCCGAGCGCGTCGTACTCCTCGAAGTAGTCCTCGATCGCGTCTTCCCACGCGTCGGCGTCCCAGCCGGACGCCGCGTCGAGCTCGCCGAGCACGTTCCACGCCCGGCGCCCGAACAGCTCGACCCGGCGGAACAGCTCGTTGCGCACCAGGACGCGGAACGCGCGCTCGTTGCGCGTGACGGCCGGCGGCAGCTCCGGCGGCCGGTGCGACACCGGCCCTTCTTCGTCCGGGTGGCGCAGCGCTTCCCACTCGTCCAGGAGACTCGAGTCGACCTGCCGGACGAGCTCGCCGAGCCACTCGATGAGGTCCTGCAGCGGCTCGGTCTTCGCCTCGTCCGGCACCGTGTGGCGCAACGAGTCGTAGACGTCCGTGAGGTAGCGCAGGACCAGGCCTTCGGAGCGGGCGAGCTGGTAGAACCCGATGTACTCGACGAAGTTCATCGCGCGCTCGTACATGTCGCGCACGACGGACTTCGGCGAAAGCTCGTAGTCGTCGACCCACGGGTGGCCCTGCCGGTAGCTGTGGAACGCGCCCTGCAGCAGCTCCTCCAGCGGCTTCGGGTACGAGACGTTCTCGAGCAGCTCCATCCGCTCGTCGTACTCGATGCCCTCGGCCTTCATGGCGTTGACGGCCTCGCCGCGCGCCTTGAACTGCTGCTGGGACAGCACCGGCCGCGGGTTGTCCACCGTGGACTCCACCGTGGACACGACGTCGAGCGGGTAGCTCGGCGACTCCAGGTCGAACAGGTCGATCGCGGCCAGCGCGAACGGTGAAAGCGGCTGGTTGAGCGCGAAGTCGAACTGCAGGTCGACGGTGAGCCGGATGATCCGGCCCTGCTCGTCCGGTTCGGACAGTCGTTCGACGACGCCGGCGGCGAGCAGCGCGCGATAGATCGCGATGGCGCGCAGGATGAGCTTGCGCTGCGACGCGCGGTCCTCGTGGTTGTCCTCGAGGAGGTGCCGCATCGAGTCGAACGCGTTGCCCGGGCGCGAGATCACGTTGAGCAGCATCGAGTGCGTCACCTTGAAGCTGGACGTCAGCGGCTCGGGCTCGGCCGCGATGAGCCGGTCGAACGTGCTCTCGGTCCAGTTGACGAAGCCCTCCGGCGCCTTCTTCCGGACGATCTTCTTTTTCTTCTTCGGGTCGTCGCCCGCCTTTTCGAGGGCCTTGGCGTTCTCGACGACGTGGTCGGGCGCCTGCACGACGACGTAGCCGTCGGTGTCGTAGCCCGCGCGTCCGGCCCGGCCGGCGATCTGGTGGAACTCGCGCGCCTTCAGGTGGCGCTGGCGGACGCCGTCGTACTTGGTCAGCGCGGAGAAGACCACTGTCCTGATCGGCACGTTGATGCCGACGCCGAGGGTGTCGGTCCCGCAGATCACCTTGAGCAGCCCGGACTGCGCCAAGGTCTCGACCAATCGGCGGTACTTCGGCAGCATGCCGGCGTGGTGGACGCCGATGCCGTGGCGGACCAGCCGCGAGAGCGTCTTGCCGAACCCGGCGGCGAAGCGGAAGTCGCCGAGCAGGTCGGCGATGGCCTCCTTCTCGGCCTTGGTCGTGACGTTGATGCTCATCAGCGTCTGGGCGCGTTCGATGGCCGCGGCCTGCGAGAAGTGCACGACGTAGACCGGCGCCTGGCCGCCGTTGAGCAGCTCGGACATGGTCTCGTGCAACGGCGTGAGCGCGTACCGGAAGGTCAGCGGCACCGGGCGCTGCACCGACGTGACGACGGCCGTCGGCTTGCCGGTGCGGCGGGTGAGGTCCTTCTCGAAGAAGGACACGTCGCCCAGGGTCGCCGACATCAGGATGAACTGGGCTCCTCGCAGCTCGAGGATCGGCACCTGCCACGCCCAGCCGCGGTCGGGCTCGGAGTAGAAGTGGAACTCGTCGGCGACGACCTGGCCGACCGGGGCGTCCGCACCGAACCTCAACGCGATGTTCGCCAGGATTTCGGCCGTGCAGCAGATGATCGGCGCGTCCGGGTTGACGCTGGAGTCGCCGGTCATCATCCCGACGTTGTCGGCGCCGAAGATCTCGATGAGCTGGAAGAACTTCTCCGACACGAGGGCTTTGATGGGCGCGGTGTAGTAGCTGCGGCGGCCTTGGGCGAGCGCGGTGAAGTGCGCGCCGACGGCGACGAGGCTCTTCCCGGAGCCGGTCGGCGTCGAGAGGATGACGTTCGATCCGGAGACGACCTCCATCACCGCCTCCTCCTGCGCCGGGTACAGCTCGATGCCCCGATCGGCCGTCCAGGTCGTGAACGCTTCGAAGAGGGCGTCGGGGTCGGGATCCGCAGGCAGGAGGTCTGTGAGAGTCATCAGGTGTCCATCGTGCCATCCGCTCGTCGCAAAGTCGGCAGGGGCAATCGCGTCGCGCGTGGTAAACCCGTAGGCTTCGCGGTACCGCGCATCGACCGGGATACATTCGGTCTCGCGCGCACACGGGCGGTAATCCGGAGGGCTTAGGAATGGCACAGGACATCATCCCGATCGAACTCGGGCTGCCGCAGGGCGACGTCGTCACCCTGTGGGCCCCGCGCTGGCGGGAAGACGGCGAGGAGTGGGAAGCGTTCCTCGGCGACGAGGACGACCTGTACGCCTTCCCGGACGCCGCGCACCTGGCCGCCTTCGTCCGCACGTCCGAGCGCCACGACCTGCTCGACCACCCGGCCTGGGACGCCGTGCCGTCGCTGAACGTGCCCGAGCTGATCCCGGACGAGGACCACACCTACGACCTCGTCGGCGTGCCGGAGCTCGTCGCCGAAGAGCCGGACATCTGGCACATCGCGGAGCTGGCCGAGATCGTCGGCATCGTGCGCTCGCTCGCCGACGTGTGCGACCTCGAAGAGGTGCACGAGATCCTCGACTCGACCGAGGGCTTCTCGCTGCTCGACCAGGGCACCCTCCCGTTCACCGGGAGCGTCGGCGTCCAGGTCTGGAACGACCTGTCCGAGACGGTGTCGCAGAAGTGGGACACCGTGCTCGACGCGATCGACGGCCTGGTGACCGCGCCGGACGTCGACGAGAAGGTGCTGGAGCAGACGGCCGAGGAGCTGGCCGCGTTCCACGAGGAGTCCGCCGAGGCCGAAGCCGGCGCCGAGGGCGAAGAGGACCTCGAAGCCATCGACTCTCTCGACTCCGATTCGGATGAAGACTCCGATGAAGACGAGGACGAGGGCCCGGTCGGGTTCTGGGCCGAGGTCGGCATCGACCCGATCAAGATCATCACGTCCGGCGCGGAGTACTACACCCTGCGCTGCTACCTCGACGACGCGCCGGTGTTCCTTGGCAGCGAGGGCGAGATCGACGTGTTCACGTCGGAGAAGGCACTGGCCCGCGCGCTGGCCGACGGCAAGGACCTGGCCGACACGGACCTCGCGGACGTGTCCACGTGGGACGAGGTCCTGGCGAAGGCGACGGCGGGCGAGCTCGAGGTCGAGGTCGACCCCGAGAACACGTACGTCCTGACGGGCATCGACGCGGACATCGCGGAGGGCCCGGAGGCGATCGACCCGACGCAGCTGGAGCTGGCGGTCGAGCTGATCACGGACGCGGCGGACTGGGCGGGCGACGACTCGGCCGAGACGGCGCTGGCGGGCAACGAAAGCCTGGGCTGGCTGGTGTCGTTCGTGCTGCGCCCGGACCCGACGCGCCTCGAGCCGTCGGCGCCGTTCGACGCGGAGCAGAGCGCTTGGCGGAAGCTCGTCGAGGGGTTCGAGAACCGCCTGACGGTCGCTTGATCTTTTGGTTCGGCGAAGGCCGCTTCCCGTGGTTGGGGAGGCGGCCTTCGCCGTGTCCGGGGCTGGGGCTGGGGCCGGGGGACGACGCCGGGACGACATGAAAGGGTCGTTCATGTCGTCTGGTGACATGAAAGGGTCGTTCACCACACCTGCCGCACCCACCGCGCGGCCGGACCTGCCGCACCCACCGCGCGGCCGGCCGGATCGCTCCACAGCCCGGGCGTGATGTGGACAAGTGGGCCCACCCACCTCGCGAGCGGCCGGTTTCCGTCGTAGGCGGCCGATACGCTGGAGACGGGGGGCGCCCCCGCGGGCCGGCGGGTGTCAGTCCTCCGAAGCGTGCTCCGCGCGGACCGGGACCACCAGCACCGCCAGGGCCGGGAACACCGCCGCCACGCAGAAGGCCAGTGCGTACCGGCTGTCGCCGATCACCAACCCCAGCAGCGGCGGGGTCAGCGAGGCCGCGATGTTCTGGCCCGTGTTCTGCGTCCCCATCGCGCGGCCCGACCACGCCAGGCCGGCCAGCTCCGCCGACGCCGTGAAGCCCAGGCCGTTGTCGGCGACCGTCACCACACCCGCCAGCGCCACCGCCAGCAGCACCAGCCAGGGCCACGAAGCGTCCCCCAGAGCCACCAGCAGCATCACGAAACAACTCAGCACCGCCAGCTGACGCATCGGGCGGAGACGGCTGCCCACCCGGTCGGACCACCAGCCCGACCCCAGCCGCCCCGCCGCGCCCAGCACCTGGACCACCGCCAGGTACCAGCCCGCCGACAGTGGGCTCCAGCCCTGCACCGCCACCAGGTACGCCGGCGCGAACGCCGACACCGCGAACTGCGGCACCACCAGCAGCGCGCTCGCGCCGTGGACCCGCCACAGCGTCGCGTGCCGGTATGGCGAAGGCGGCTTCTCGCCAGACGCCGGCCGCGGCGGTCGCGGCGGGTCCGTGACGAGCCAAGCCACCAGCAGCGCGACGGCGATCGCCAGCCCGGCCGGCAGCAGGACGGCCGCCCGGAACCCGAAGTGCGCCGCCAGCGGCGGCAGCCCGAGCGCCGCGACGCCGACGCCGAGCGGCTGGGCCGTCTGGCGGATCCCCATCGCGATCCCGCGCTCGGACTTCGCGAACCAGCCCATCACGACGCGGCCGCTCGCCGCGTTCACCGAAGCCGTGCACGCTCCGGCCGCCAGGAACACACCAAAGAGAAGCCCGATCGGGTGAGTTCCTACCCCGGCGTACACCAGGAGTAACCCCGAGGCGCCCAGTCCGAGCGCCATGATCAGACGCTCTCCGTAACGGTCCGCAGCCGCACCCCACACGATCAGGGTGAACAGCAGCCCGATGCTCGGCGCCGCGACGACCGTGCCGGCCTGGGCCAGGGACAGCCCTTCCTGGTCCCGCATGACCGGGACCAGGAACGGGATGCCGTAGAGGAACGAACAGCTCGCGGTCTGCGCGGCGAGACCGAGCGCGAGGATGAGCCACCGTCGTGAACTCGCCTGCACCCGTTCGACCGAACCGTCCGCGACCTGCGCCATCTTCGTCACCGTCTCAATATCTGAGAACAACTTCCTATATGGTGAACGATAGTTGGCATGGCTAAGGACCGCAAGGACCCGGTCCGTCTCAGCTCAGCGCGGCGTACCCGGGCTTGATGACGTCGTCGATCAGCGCGAGCCGGGCGTCGAAATCGATGAACGCGGATTTCATCGCGTTGATCGTGAACCACCGGAAGTCGTCGAGGTCATACCCGAAGGTCTCGTGCAGCGCGGCGAATTCGCTGGTCATCGTGCATCCGCTCATCAGGCGGTTGTCGGTGTTCACGGTCACCCGGAAGCGCAGCCGCTTGAGCAGGCCGATCGGGTGCTCGGCGATCGAGCGCACGGTGCCTGTTTGGACGTTCGACGACGGGCAGATCTCCAGGGGGATCCGGCGGTCGCGCACGTACGCGGCCAACCGTCCAAGGTGGACCGTGCCGTCCGCGTCGGTCTTGACGTCCTCGACGATCCGCACGCCGTGCCCGAGCCGCTCGGCGCCGCAGTGCTGAATCGCCTCCCAAATGGACGGAAGACCGAACGCTTCACCGGCGTGAATCGTGAAATGCGCATTGTTCTGCCGCAAATACTCGAAAGCGTCGAGATTGCGGGTCGGCGGAAATCCGTCCTCGGGTCCGGCGATGTCGAAGCCGACGACACCGGCGTCGCGGTAGCGGACGGCCAGGTTCGCGATCTCGAGGGCCCGGGCGTGCTGGCGCATCGCGCAGAGCAACGTCCCGACGCGGATCGAACCGCCGTTCGCGGCCACGCGGCGTGTGCCCTCCGTGAACCCCTCCTGGACGGCCTCGACCACCGCATCGAGTGACAGTCCGCGTTCGACGAACAACTCCGGTGCGTAGCGCACCTCGGCGTAGACGACGCCGTCGGCGGCCAGGTCCTCCACCGCCTCCGCGGCGACCCTGACCAGGGATTCTTCCGTTTGCATCACGCCACAGGTGTGCGCGAAGGTCTCGAGGTAGGACACGAGTGAGCCGGAATCGGCCGCCCGGCGGAACCAGCTGCCCAGCTCGGCCGGGTCGGTGGTGGGCAGTCCGGCATAGCCGGTGGCTTCGGCGAGCTCGGCGACGGTGGCCGGGCGGAGCCCGCCGTCGAGGTGGTCGTGCAGGAGGACCTTCGGCGCGCGGCGGAGTGTCTCGCTGGTCAGAACAGGGCTTTCGTCAGGCATCCCCCAACGGTAACCTCGTTGTCATTCCCCTACATGGCCGTAACTCTCAGGCTCGGGTCAACGCTCAGCGTTGACGATCATGCGACGAATCGGCCATCCGGGGGCAGCCTCCGTAATACGCGCTTCACGGGGGCCATACGCACAGCAATTTCGCAATCGTTAAGCTTCGTGGCACGTCCCTCCCATTTCCCCGCCGACGAAGGACACACAGCAGTGACCACTGACAACCACATTGCCGCCCCGTCCTTCGACCGGATGCGCAACATGCTGGTGCGCGCGGCCGAAGTGCGTGAGAGCGAGCAGCAGCAGATCTTCGACGCGCTCGACGACATCTACGCCCGCCTCGCCCCGGTGGACTCGCTGGGCGCGGTCCGCAAGCGGCTGTCCGAGATGCCCGACCGCACCGAGGTCAGCGTCCTGGCCGAGCGCCTCGACGAGACGATGTCCCGGCTCGAGAACCAGGACAACGCGATCGCCGCGCTGACCCGCGCCGTCGAGAGCATCGTCGACAAGCTGGCCAAGCCGTTCGCGCAGCTCGACGGGCGGCTCGACGGCATGGCCGCCCGCTTCGAGGGCGTCGCGGGCCGGATGGACGGACTCGAGGACAAGCTCCAGAACATCCACCGCCGGATCGACGAGGTCGGCGGCCACCTCGACAAGCAGGACATGAAGCTCGACTCGATCCCGCAGTCGGTGAGCGGCCCGGTCCGCGAGCGGATCGAGCAGGCCGAGGCGTCGCTGCGCGACCGCGTCGACCACGCCGACCACGAGCTGCGGGGCAAGGTCGACGAACTGAGCCGCACGACGCAGGAGCGCATCGGCGAGCTGGACCGCGTCACCGGCGAGCGGATCGGCGCGAACACCGAGGCGCTCAAGACGGCGCTGACCGAGACCGGCGAGATGATCGACGCCTCGGACCGCCTGGAGAAGCTGGGCAACCGGCTCGAAGCGGTCACCACCCGCCTCGACGACATGGCCGGCCGCCTCGACAAGGTGGAGGACGGCTTCCTCTCCGGCATCGGCGACCTCGACGGCGCGCTCAAGGCCGGGCTGTCCAAGGTCGAGGGCACGCTGTCCAAGCAGCCGGACACCGACTCGGTGGACACGCTGGTCCGCAAGAGCAACGACGAGAGCGTCCGCCGCATCGGCGGCCAGCTCGACGAGGCGATGGCGACGTTCGCGGAGCTGATGCTCGGCGGCGGCCCCTCGGTGCAGCAGATCGCCCCGGCACCCCCGGCCCCGCGCCAGCCGCGTCGCAGCTCCCGCAACGGCCGCGCGCCGAAGCCGGCCGACCCCAAGGCCAAGACCGGCGAAGGCGCCGAAGAAGCCACGGAGTAACTCAGCCCCACGAAGAGGCCCCCACCGGATTCCGGCGGGGGCCTCTTCGCGTGATTGAGGCCGGAACTCACGTGATCAGAAGCGGAACTCGCGTGATCGGAGCCGTTACGGCTTCAATCACGCGAGTTCCGGCCTCAATCACGCGGGATACGACCTCGGACGTCACTCACTCGGGTGATCATCTTCGCGATGATCGTCACACCGTGCCGCGGATCGTCTCCCGGACGATCGGACCCGGCTCCGGGGCCGAGTCAGCCACCGTGAAGCTGCCTTCGAGGGCCGCCAGGGCCGCGGGGACCGCTTCCGGCGTGTCCGTGTGCAGCTCCAGCAAGGGCTCACCCTCCGTCACGCGGGAGCCGGGCTTGGCGAGGCACAAGATCCCCGCCGCGGCCTGGACCGGGTCCTCCTTGCGGGCCCGGCCCGCGCCCAGCCGCCACGCCGCGACGCCCACCGCGTACGCGTCCAGCGAGGCAAGCACGCCGGAAGCGGGCGCCGAAACCACGTGGACGTGCGAAGGCGTCGGCAGCGGCGCCGAAGGGTCGCCGCCTTGGGCGGAGATCATCCGGCACCACACCTCGTACGCCTCACCCGAAGCCAGCACCGCGGCCGGGTCCACGTCCAGACCGGCCAGCGCCAGCATTTCGCGAGCCAGCGCGAGAGTCAGCGAAACCACGTCCGCGGGTCCGCCGCCCTGGAGCACGGCAACCGACTCCGCGACCTCCACCGCGTTCCCGACCGCCCGCCCCAGCGGGACGTTCATGTCGGTCAGCAACGCCGTCGTCGGGACACCGTGGTCGACACCGATCGAGGTCAACGTCGAGGCCAAGGTCCGAGCCTGTTCCAGAGACTTCATGAACGCGCCCGACCCGAACTTCACGTCCAGGACCAGCCCGGACGCGCCTTCCGCGATTTTCTTGCTCATGATCGAGCTGGCGATCAGCGGAATCGACTCCACAGTGGACGTCACGTCCCGCAGCGCGTACAGCTTCTTGTCCGCCGGCGCCAGCCCGTCCGTCGCCGCGCAGACCACCGCGCCGACGTCCTCCAGCTGACGAGCGATCTCGGCGGCGGAAAGGGAAGCCCGCCACCCCGGGATCGACTCCAGCTTGTCGAGCGTCCCGCCGGTGTGCCCGAGCCCGCGCCCGGACAGCTGCGGCACCGCCGCGCCGCACGCCGCCACCAGCGGCGCCAGCGGCAGCGTGATCTTGTCGCCGACCCCGCCGGTCGAGTGCTTGTCGACCGTCGGCCGCGACACGTCCAGCGACAGCCGCTCACCCGAGGAGATCATCGCCCCGGTCCACCGCGAGATCTCGTCGGAGTCCATGCCCCGCAAGTAGATCGCCATCGCCAGCGCCGACATCTGCTCTTCGGCGACCTCGCCGCGCGTGTACGCGTCGACGACCCAGTCGATCTGCTCGTCCGAGAGCCGGCCGCCGTCGCGTTTCACCCGGATGACGTCGACCGCCGCGAACGCGCTCACGGCAGGTCGTCCGGGCCGAAGGCATCCGGGAGGACGTCCGACATCGGCAGCACCCCCCGAGGGGTGTCGACCAGGCAGGCCGATCCGCCCAGCTCGAACAGGATCTGACGGCAGCGCCCGCAGGGCATCAGCAGGTCACCGGCGCCACTGCGGCACGCCACCGCGACGAGCCGGCCGCCGCCGGACAGCCGCAGCTGCCCGGCCATTGTGCACTCCGCGCACAGCCCGAGCCCGTAGGACGCGTTCTCGACGTTGCACCCGGTGACCACGCGACCGTCGTCGACGATTCCGGCGACCCCGACGTGCAGACCCGAATAAGGCGCGTACGCATGGGAAGCGGCCTCGATCGCCTGAGCGCGCAGAGCGTCCCAGTCCACAGTAGACACTCAGTCCTCACCTCGCCGATACGGCTGCCCGTCGGCCTTCGGCGGCCGAAGCCGCTGCGAAGCCACGGCCAGCACGATCAACGTCACGAAGTGCGCGGTGTACGGGATCAGGTCCGACGGCAGCGTGTCGTTGGACCAGTAGATCAAGTACAGGATCCCGGCACCGAGGACACCGAGTCCCGCCGCGATCCACTGGCGACGGAACAGCTGCACGACGACGATCACGGCGACCAGGATCACCGCGCCGTACAGCAGCGCGAGCACCGCTTCGCCGCCGCCGGCGAGCTGCAGGCCGTCCGCGTAGCCGAACAGCGCCGCTCCGCCGAGCAGGCCGCCCGGACGCCAGTTGCCGAAGATCATCGCCGCGAGGCCGATGTACCCGCGGCCGTTGGTCTGATTCTCCAGGTAGTCGGCACCGCCGCGCAGCAGCACCAGCGACGCGCCGCCCATCCCGGCGAACCCGCCCGAGATCAGCATCGCGACGTACTTGTGCCGGTAGACGTTGACGCCCAGCGACTCCGCGGCCACCGGGTTCTCGCCGCACGAGCGCAGCCGCAGGCCGAAGCGCGTGCGCCAGAGCACCCAGAAGCTCACCGGCACCAGGATGATCGCGATCATCGTCAGCGGCGCCACCTCGGTGACCAGGCCGCGCAGGATGCCGGCGACGTCGGAGATCCCGACGCGCTGCTCCTTCTCGAGGTCACCGAGCCAGTCGGAGAGGAACGACGCGGAGTAGGTGTCGAACTTCGGCACCACCGGCGACTGCCGCGGGTTGCCCGAGAGCGGCTCGAAGATCAGGTTCGCCAGGTACTTCGTGACACCGAGGCCCAGCAGGTTGATCGCGACGCCGGAGACGATGTGGTTGACGTTGAACGTCACCGTCGCCACCGCGTGCAGCAGGCCGCCGAGCGCACCGAACACGATCGCGGCCAGCAGGCCGACCCACACGCCGCCGTAGTACGAACCCCAGGCGGCGCCCCAGGTCCCGAGGATCATCATGCCCTCGAGGCCGATGTTGACGACGCCGGCGCGTTCGGCCCAGAGGCCGCCGAGCGCGCACAGCAGGATCGGCAGCGCCAGCCGCAACGCCGTCGACGCGGTGTTGGACGACGTCAGCGCGGAGACGCCGGTGGAGTACGACGCCGTCGAGACGACGGCGATGGCGATGACCGCCCAGATGACCCCGCGGAGCCAGCCGGGGACGCGGGACCGCTTGCGGTGCACCGGCATGGTGCCGGAGCTGCCCGGATCCGGCCTAGAGATGTCGGTGACGGCCATCAGACGGCACCTCCCCCGGCGACCGAGGAGCTCTTGGCGCCGAGCGCCCGCCCGACTCTGCGTTGTTCGGCCGCGAGGTCGGCGCGGCGCACGACCTCGTACGCCACGACGACCGACAGCACGATGATGCCCTGCATGATCGTCGCGATCTCCTTGGACACGTTGATCTGCTCCAGCGACACCGCGGAGGTGTCCAGGAACGCCCACAGCAGCGCGCCGAGCGCGATGCCGCCGGGGTGGTTGCGGCCCAGCAGCGCGACCGCGATGCCGGTGAAGCCGTACATCTGGGTCGAGGTGATGCCGTAGGTGTAGTCGCGGCCGAGCAGCTCCGGCATCGCGACCAGGCCGGCGACGCCGCCGGAGAGGACCATCGCGATGAGCGTCATCTTCTTGGCGTTGACGCCGCCCGCGGCGGCCGCGGTGGTCGACTCGCCGGACGCCTTGAGCTCGAAGCCGAACCGGGTGCGGTTGAGCATGAACCAGTAGGCGGCACCGATGATCGCGGCGATGACGACGAACCCGAACAGCGTGCCCGAGCCGAGCGGGATGCCCGGGATCCGGCCGGACGGCGTGATTTCGCGGGTGCCGATGTTGTTGCCCCGCTGCACGCCGAACTGGTCGGCGTTGATGAGGAAGGCGATGATCCCGCCGACGATCGAGTTCAGCATGATCGTCGCGATCACCTCGCTCACCCCGCGGGTGACCTTGAGGATCGCCGGGATCGCCGCGTACGCCGCGCCGGCGACGACCGCGACGATGAGGATGACCAGCGTGTGGAGCACGGGCGGCAGCTGCAGCGCGCCACCGGCGATGGCCGCGATGACCGCCGCGAACCGGTACTGGCCCTCGACACCGATGTTGAAGAGGTTCATCTGGAAGCCGATGGCGACCGCCAGCCCGGAGAGGTAGTACACGGTCGCGAGGTTCACGGTGTCGACCGCGGTCGAGCCCTTGAACATCTGGCCGATCATGGTGCCGTACGCCTCGAGCGGGTCGGCCCCGGAGATGATCAGCGCGATCGCCGACAGCAGCACGGCGAACACGATCGCCAGCAGCGGCGGCAGGACTTTGGTGCGCCAGGAAGTCATTCTTTGTCACCCGCTGTGTCGTCTTCGGCGCCGGTCATCGCCGAACCCAGTTCCTGCGGCGTCACGGTGGCCGGGTCGGCCTCGCTGACGAGCCGCCCGCGCAGCATGACGCGGATCGTGTCGGACAGGCCGATCAGCTCGTCGAGGTCGGCCGAGATCAGCAGCACCGCGAGCCCGGCCGCGCGGGCCTGGCGGATGTTCTCCCAGATCAGCGCCTGCGCGCCGACGTCGACGCCGCGGGTCGGGTGCGAGGCGATGAGCAGCACCGGGTTGCCGGACAGCTCCCGCCCGACGATCAGCTTCTGCTGGTTGCCGCCCGAGAGCGCCGCGGCCGGGACGTCGATCCCCGGCGTGCGGACGTCGTACTCGCGGACGATCCGCTCGGTGTCCGAGCGCGTGCCCGCGATGTCGAGCAACTGTCCTTTCGAGACCGGTTCGCGGGTCTGGTACCCGAGCATCCGGTTGACCCACAACGGTTGCGTGAGCAGCAGGCTGTGCCGCGTGCGGTCCTCGGCGATGTAGCCGATGCCCGCTTCGCGCCGCGCCAGCGTGCCTGCCTTCGTCAGGTCGCGGGCCTTGCCCTCGGCGTCGACCAGCTCGATGGTGCCGCCGGACGCCTTGCGCATGCCCATGATCGTCTCGACGAGCTCGGTCTGGCCGTTGCCCTCGACGCCGGCGATGCCGAGCACCTCACCCGCGCGCACGGTGAAGGAGACGTCGTCGAGCGCGTTGCGGTCGGACCCCTCGGCGCCCAGCGTCAGGCCGGTCAGCCGCAGCACGGCGCGGTCGGTGACGGTGGACTCGCGCGTCTCCGGGCTCGGCAGCTCGGAGCCGACCATCATCTCGGCGAGCTGGCGCGAGGTGATGGTCTTCGGGTCGGCCGTGCCGACGGTGGTGCCGCGCCGGATGACCGTGACGGTGTCGGCGATCGCCCGCACCTCGTCGAGCTTGTGCGAGATGAAGAGGAAGGTGTAGCCGTCGGCTTTCATCTCCCGCACGGTCGCGAAGAGCGCGTCGACCTCCTGCGGCACGAGCACCGCGGTCGGCTCGTCCAGGATGATGATCTTCGCCCCGCGGTAGAGGACCTTGACGATCTCGACGCGCTGGCGGTCGGCGACGCCGAGCTCTTCGAGCAGCGTGTCCGGCTCGGCGCGCAGGCCGGTGCGCTCGGCGAGCTCGGCCAGCCGCGCGCGGGCGGCCCGGCCGATGCCGTGCAGGGCCTCGGCGCCGAGGAAGACGTTCTCGCCGACGGTGAGGTTGTCGGCGAGCATGAAGTGCTGGTGCACCATGCCGATGCCGGCGCGGATGGCGTCCTGCGGGTTGCGCAGCTTCACCTCGTCGCCGTTGATCGCGATGGTGCCCTCGTCCGGCGGCTGCATGCCGTAGAGGATCTTCATCAGGGTGGACTTGCCGGCGCCGTTCTCGCCACAGATGGCGTGCACCTCGCCCGCGGCGACGGTGAGGTTGACGTCGGAGTTGGCCACCACGCCAGGGAAACGTTTGGTGATCCCGGTCAGCTGGACGGCGGGCACGCCCCGGTCGGGGACGGCCTCGGCCGGGGCCTCGGCAGTGCTCATGGGCGGGAGAGTTCCACTTCTGTCAAAACGCGTGAGGGGCCCGGAGGGAAATCCCTCCGAGCCCCGGCACGCGTCGAGCTACTTCTGCGGCTTGTCCGAAACGGTGATCGCGCCCGAGATGATCTGGGCCTTGTACCCGTCCAGGACGTCCTTGATGTCGTCGACCTTGCCACCGGAGGTGGAGTAGCCGACACCGTCGACCTTGAGGTCGAACCGCTTCGGCAGGGTCGTCAGGTCACCCTTGGCCAGCGCCGTGATGTAGTCGAACACCGCGACGTCGACCCGCTTGAGCATGGACGTGATGATGACGTCCTTGTCGGCCGCGACGGTCTTCTGGTTGTACTGGTCGGAGTCGACCCCGATGGCCAGCGCGTTGGCTGCCTTCGCGGCGTCGAAGACACCCTTACCCGAGGCGCCCGCGGCGTGGTAGATGACGTCCGCGCCCTTGGCGATCTCGGCCGCGGCCTTGGCGTTGCCCTTCGGCGGGTCCTGGAACCCGGAGAAGTCACCGGCCGGCGTGAGGTACTCGTCCTCGATCTTGATCTTGCTGGAAACGGTCTTCGCGCCCTGCAGGAAGCCGGCCTCGAACTTCTGGATCAGCGGGGTGTTGACACCGCCGACGAAGCCGATGTGGCAGCTCTTGCTCTTGTACGCGGCGGCGACGCCGGCCAGGAACGAGCCCTGCTCTTCGGCGAAGACCAGCGGCGTGACGTTCGGGAGCGTGATCGAGTCGTCGTCGACGATCGCGAACTTGGTGTTCGGGTACTTGGCCGCGACGGCCTTGACCGAGTCGGCGTAGGCGAAACCGACCGCGACGATCGGGTTCAGGCCCTGCGAAGCCATCTGGTCGAGGCGCTGCTGCTTGGCCGACTCGGCCTCGCTGGCGGACGCGGTGCTCTCGTTCACCGTGGTCACGCCCAACTCGGACTTCGCCTTGTCGGTACCCGCGGCGGCGGCGTCGTTGAAGGACGCGTCACCCCGGCCGCCCACGTCGAAGGCCAGGCCGATCTTCAGCTGGCTGCCGTCGACCTTGCCGGTGGCGGCGGTGCTGCTCGAAGCGGCGGCGGGCGCCGCGGGCGGCTTCTGCGCGGTGACGCAGTCCGAACCTCCCGACGAAGGCGCGGCGCTGTTGCTACTGCCACCACTCGAGTCCTTGGCGCACCCGGTCAGGGCGAGCGCCCCGGCCATGGCCACGGCGGCCAGCGCGGTTCCACGCATGCGACGCAACGTGTGTCTCCCTCCCCGCTGATCCAGCGGATGGTCAAGGGCACGCCCCGGCCCGACTGCCGAGGCGACCGCCAGACCGTACCCAACGGACAGGAAAGCGCCATAGGAACGGCACGCTACGTAACACAAACGTTTACTCAGCAGTCTCGCGCGCGACGGACCGGACACCGCCCGTGATCATCGGATCGTGCGGAGACCTACTTTCGGCGGATTCGACGTCGCGGGGACGGTCGAAATGCCATTTCGTGTCACTCAGTGTGCCGAAACGACCGAGGGGTGGGCCAGCGCGGTCACTCTGTGAGATGACGGCCATTCAGGCGCAGGTGAGCCGCGCGGCGGCCCAGTCGCTGCGGTCGTAGGAGTTGCCGTCGCCGCCGTCGGTGACGACCAGCCGCAGGTACTGCGCGCCGTGCAGGTCCGCCGTCAGCGGCACCGCCGGGTCCTGCCACGTCCGGACGCCCGTCGACGCCGCCTTCGCGCCGTCCGCGTAGACCTCGAACGTCGCCGAGCCCTGCTTGTTCGTCGCCTCGCGTTCGTCGTCGACGCCGACGTCCGCGGTGAACGCCGTGCAGCGGCCGCCCAGGTAGAAGACGACCTCGCTGGGAGCGTGCGCGCCGAGGCCCTTCGGGTAGACCACGCCGTTGATCGTCAGGGGCTTGCCGTCGCCGGCCGGGATGCTGCCGTTGGACATGTCCCGTTCGACCGGGCCGTAGCCGTTCTTCTCCGCCGCCCAGCGCAGGTCGCCGGCCCAGGCCGGGCCGCCGGGTGGTGCCGCGGGCACCGTCAGCCGCTGCTCACCGGTCCAGCTCACCGGGCCGAACCCGAGCGTGCGGTAGGTGACGCCGCCACGCAGGACCGCCGTCGTGCCTTCGGTTCCGGCCGGCGGGGTGACCCGCCAGCGCCCCGCAGCCAGGTCGCCGGTGCCGAGCACGAACGTCCGTGGCCGGGCCACCTGCTCGGCGCGCCAGCCGGCGGGCGCGGTCAGCGTCACGCGCGGGTCGAACACCGGGACGCGGGCCTCGTCGGTCGCGGACACCGTGACCTCGAACGGCTTCCCGGCCGGAGTGATCTCGCCCGGCACGCCGGGCACCGGCGAGGCCGGCTCGATCCCGGTGCTCACCAGCGGCGCGTTCCGCAGCCACGCGCCGCCCGCGTGGACCCGGTACACGACCGTCGCGTGCGGCGGGACGACCGCGGAGATCCGGCCCGCGGTCTGGAAGTCGCGGCGGGCCCAGAGGTCGCGGGCGGAGTACCCGGCGGCCTTCGGGAGGCCCGCGGCGGCCGCCGTGGTGCCGATCGTGGCGTTGGCGGAAGTCTCGTTGAAGAGCGCGACCGCGACGTCGCCGTTCGCGAGGGGCTTGGCGAAGACCCAGTGACCGTCCTGCTTGGACAGCACGCGCGCCTGGACCCCGCGGCGGTCCTGGTCGAGGGCGATGACCTCGGCGTTGCGCAGCACGTCGAAGTTCGCCGGCGACACCTTGCGCAGGTCGGCGCCGATGAGCAGCGGGGCGGCCATCATGGCCCAGAGCGAGAAGTGGGACCGGTACTCCTCGGTCGTCATACCGCCGTTGCCCACCTCGAGCATGTCGGGATCGTTCCAATGGCCCGGACCGGCGTAGGGCGCGAGCGGCGCGTTCGCCTCGAGGATCTGGACCATCTTCGCCCAGTTGTCCTTGATGTCGCCGGTGGTCCGCCACAGGTGCCCGACGCCGGCGCCCCACTCCCACGGCTTGTTCTCGCCCCATTCGCAGAGCGAGTACACGATCGGGCGACCGGTCTTCGCCAGCGCGTCGCGCATCTTCGTGTAGCGCTCGAGCGCGGGCCGTCCTTCGTTGTTGCAGTTGTCGTACTTGAGGTAGTCGACGCCCCAGCCGGCGAAAGTCTGCGCGTCGACGTCCTCGTGGTCGAGCGCGCCCGGCTGGGTCTTCGCGCAGGTCAGCGTGCCCGCGCTGGTGTAGATGCCGAACTTGAGGCCCTTCGAGTGGACGTAGTCGGCGAGCGCTTTCATCCCGCCCGGGAAGCGCGCCTTGTTCGCCTGCATCCGGCCGTCGGCGTCGCGCGCCGGCTCGGCCCAGCAGTCGTCGACGTTGACGTACTGGTAGCCGGCGGCTTTGAGTCCCTGGGCGACGAAGATGTCCGCGGTGTCGCGGATGATCTGCTCGTCGACGGCGCAGCCGGTGGTGTTCCAGTTGTTGAAGCCCATCGGCGGCGTGAGAGCCAGTCCGTCGGGCAATGCCTGGGCGGGCGTGACCACCGCCACGGGAAGCAATGCGGCGATAGCGATCACCAGGCCGAGGCGTCTCACCAGAACGTCACCCCATCGTGAGAGATCCGATGTATGTGGCAGCGACAGTAGGAACGACTCGATGGTTGGTCAACTACAAACCGGCTGCACCAGCCTTTTGATCTAATGCATCAGATATTAGATTCCGTAGAGGTCAGATCTCCGGTGACTGGGACGCGACCCGTCACCGCACGGCTGAGTGCGCTGCACCACACCACCGGGTGGCGGCACGGGAGTACCGGTGTCTGGTCCATCACAGAGAGGAACCCGGAGGTGAGCCGCGTGCCGGGTGCGGGTCTAGCATCCGATTCATCCAGGCTCGATGACCCTCGATCTCGGCATCGCCGCCGCTCCGCGGCGACTGCGGACCTCACGGCCACCGGGCACATAGTCAGACGTTGGAGGCCGTTCACCGATGTCCACCACGGCGAGCACTGCCACAGCGGCAGGGGCGAGCGATCGGGCGGGTGCCTCACGCCGGCAGGGGACCTTCTACCGGGGCGACCCCGGCATGTGGTCCTGGGTGCTGCACCGCATCACCGGCGTGCTCACCTTCTTCTTCCTGTTCGTGCACGTGCTCGACACCGCGCTGGTGCGCGTGTCGCCGAACACCTACGACCAGGTCATCGAGACCTACAAGACCCCGATCGTCAACCTCCTCGAGGTCGGCCTGGTCGGCGCGGTGCTGTTCCACGCGCTCAACGGCATCCGCGTCATGCTGGTCGACTTCTGGTCGAAGGGCCCGAAGCTGCAAAAGGCGATGCTGTGGGTGATCGGCGTGGTCTGGGTCTTGGTGATGGTCCCCGGTGTGTACTTCATGCTGAAGCGCACCGTCGAAACGCTCTTCGGGGGTAACTGACATGGCCGACCTCGCCCTCGCGAACCCCCGCGCGCCGAAGCGTCCCGCCGCCCGCCGGAGCAACTTCGAGCTCTACAGCTGGCTGTTCATGCGGATCTCCGGGATGGCGCTGATCATCCTGGTGCTCGGCCACCTGCTGATCATGAACATCCTCGACGGTGGCGTGCACCGGATCAACTGGGGCTTCGTCGCCGGCCGCTGGGCCTCGCCGTTCTGGCAGTTCTGGGACCTGCTGATGCTGTGGCTGGCCGAGATTCACGGCGGCAACGGGCTGCGCGTGATCATCGACGACTACGCCCGCAAGGACAGCACGCGGTTCTGGCTGAAGATCCTGCTCTACGTCTCGATGGTGCTGATCCTGGCCGTCGGCACGATGGTGATCTTCACCTTCGACCCGAACATGCCCGCGAACTGATTGTTTCGACTTCGGAGACCTCCCACCATGCAGTTCCACAAGTACGACGTGGTGATCGTCGGTGCCGGCGGCGCCGGGATGCGCGCGGCCATCGAGTCCGGCCAGCGCACCCGCACCGCGGTCCTCACCAAGCTCTACCCGACCCGGTCCCACACCGGCGCGGCCCAGGGCGGCATGTGCGCCGCGCTGGCGAACGTCGAAGAGGACAACTGGGAGTGGCACACCTTCGACACGATCAAGGGCGGCGACTACCTGGTCGACCAGGACGCCGCCGAGATCATGGCGAAGGAAGCCATCGACGCGGTCCTCGACCTCGAGAAGATGGGCCTGCCGTTCAACCGCACGCCCGAGGGCAAGATCGACCAGCGCCGCTTCGGCGGGCACACGCGTGACCACGGCAAGGCCGCGGTCCGCCGCGCCTGCTACGCCGCGGACCGCACCGGGCACATGATCCTGCAGACGCTGTACCAAAACTGCGTCAAGTACGGCACGGAGTTCTTCAACGAGTTCTACGTGCTCGACCTCGTCACCAGCCCGGACGAGAACGGCAACCCGGTCGCGTCCGGCGTCGTCGCCTACGAGCTGGCCACCGGCGAGCTGCACGTCTTCCAGGCGAAGTCGATCGTGATGGCCACCGGCGGCGCGGGCAAGATCTTCAAGACGACGTCGAACGCGCACACCCTCACCGGTGACGGCCTCGGCATCATCTTCCGCAAGGGCCTGCCACTGGAGGACATGGAGTTCTTCCAGTTCCACCCGACCGGCCTCGCGGGCCTGGGCATCCTGATCTCCGAAGCCGTCCGCGGCGAGGGCGGGATCCTGCGCAACGCGTCCGGCGAGCGGTTCATGGAGCGCTACGCCCCCACCATCAAGGACCTCGCGCCGCGCGACATCGTCGCCCGCTCGATGGTGCAGGAAGTGCTGCAGGGGCGCGGGTGCGGCCCGAACAAGGACTACGTCGTCCTGGACGTCACGCACATCCCCGAGGAGACGCTGAACGCGAAGCTCCCGGACATCATGGAGTTCTCCCGGACCTACCTGGGCGTCGACCCGGTCAAGGAGCCGGTGCCGGTGTTCCCGACCTGCCACTACGTGATGGGCGGCATCCCGACCAACATCCACGGCGAAGCGCTGCGGGACAACGAGAACGTCATCCCGGGCCTGTACGCGGCGGGCGAGGTCGCGTGCGTGTCCGTGCACGGCTCGAACCGCCTGGGCACGAACTCGCTGCTGGACATCAACGTGTTCGGCCGCCGCGCCGGCATCGCGGCCGCGGAGTACGCGCTGGCGCACGAGCACGTCGAGCTGCCTTCGGAGCCGACCACCTTGGTCGAGGAGCAGCTGGCGGGCCTGCTGTCGGAGCACGGCGACGAGCGCGTCGCCGACATCCGCAAGGAAATGCAGCAGACGATGGACTCGCACGCGTCGGTGTACCGGACCGAGGACACGCTGAAGCAGGCGCTGACCGACATCCAGGCGCTGAAGGCGCGTTACCAGCGGATCACCGTGGCGGACAAGGGCAAGCGGTACAACACCGACCTGCTCGAGGCCGTCGAGCTGGGCTTCCTGCTGGAGCTGGCCGAGGTGCTCGTCGTCGGCGCGATCGCGCGCAAGGAGTCCCGCGGCGGCCACGCCCGCGAGGACTACCCGACCCGCGACGACACGAACTTCATGCGGCACACCATGGCCTACAAGCAGGGCACCGGCCTGGCGTCCGACATCCGGCTCGACTACAAGCCGGTTACCTTCACCCGCTACGAACCGATGGAGCGGAAGTACTGATGACCACGGCAACTTCCTCTGATTCGGCTGTCGCTTCCTCCGACGAGCACACGCCGATCACGGTCACGCTCAAGATCCTGCGGTTCAACCCCGAGGTGGACACCGAGCCGCACTGGGAGTCCTACGAGGTCCCGGCGCAGCGCACCGACCGGCTGCTGAACCTGCTGTTCTACGTCAAGGACTACCTCGACGGCACGTTCGCGTTCCGCCGTTCGTGCGCCCACGGCGTGTGCGGGTCCGACGCGATGCAGATCAACGGCATCAACCGGCTGGCGTGCAAGGTCCTGATGAAGGACCTGCTGTCGCCGTCCGGCAAGCCGACGACGATCACGATCGCCCCGATCAAGGGCCTGACGACGTTGAAGGACCTCTACGTCGACATGGACCCGTTCTTCGAGGCGTACCGCGCGATCAAGCCGTACCTGATCACGTACGGCAACGAGCCGACGCGCGAGCGGATCCAGTCACAGGCCGACCGGGACCGGTTCGACGACACGACGAAGTGCATCCTTTGCGCTTGCTGCACTTCGTCCTGCCCGGTGTATTGGAACGACGGGTCGTACTTCGGGCCGGCGGCGATCGTGAACGCGCACCGGTTCATCTTCGACTCCCGCGACGAGGGGGCCGAGGAGCGGCTGGACATCCTCAACGACGGTGAGGGTGTGTGGCGCTGCCGGACGACGTTCAACTGCACGGACGCTTGTCCCCGTGGGATCCAGGTGACCAAGGCGATCCAGGAAGTAAAGCGAGCGCTCCTCTTCAAGCGCGTCTGACCACTTGCTGCGAAGGGGCCCCTCCGCTCGGCGACCGGAGGGGCCCCTTCGTCGTTCGGGGCAACTGGGTGCACTCGGTGCGGCATATGGTCAAAGCATGGCCGTCTTCTACAGCTTCCACTACGAGCGCGATGTCACGCGCGTTCAGTTGGTCCGCAACATGGGTGTGCTCGACGGACAACCCCTGCTGAAGGCGCAGGAGTGGGAACAGGTCCTCGCCTCGGGCGACGCGGCCGTCGAGAAGTGGATCGACGATGAGATGTCCTACAAGCGGGCGGTCGTGGTGCTCGTCGGCGCCGAGACCGCTGACCGCCCGTGGGTCCAGTACGAAATCGAGAAGGCGTGGGCGGACCGGAAGCCGCTCGTCGGAATCCGGGTCCACGGACTCGCGAACTTGCAAGGGCAGACCGATCGGTCCGGGCCCAACCCGTTCTCCAAGATCCAAGCCGATTCGTGGTCCAAGCTCGACAGCCGCGTGCACCTGCACGATCCGGCCGGGGCCACCAGCTCGGCTGTCTACCGGTCCATCCAGGCCAACCTCGAGACCTGGGTCGACAACGCGGTCCGCAGGCGCTGAAAGGCCGCCACCGGAGTGATCCGGTGGCGGCCTTCACGTCACATCAGCGGACCGCGTCCAGGGCGTTGACCAGGCCGTGGCCGTAGTACGAGTTGTTCCTCGCCGGCCCCGAGCACGTCGCCTCGGCGGCCGGGCACGAAACCGGGTCCGCCTCGCCCGTCAACACGCGAGCCAGCAGCGAAGGCGGCAACCCACGGAACCGCGAAGCCAGCAGAGCAGCGACCCCAGCCGCGTGCGGCGAAGCCATCGACGTCCCGCACTTCGAGCCGTAGAGCCCGCCGAACACCGTCGTCGACAGCGGGCACGACGGCCCCTCACCCGAAGGCGGCAACTGCGAGAAGTCCCCGCCTGGCGCCGTCACGTCGATCGACCCGTAGTTGCTGAACGACGACTTCGTGCCCGCGTACCCCACCGACGACACCGTCACCACTCCGTCGATCGCCTTCGGCAGGATGCCGCACGACGAGTCCACCGGGTGCGGACGGTTCGGGTCCGTCGTCTGGTCGGTCGTGTCGAAGCCCGAGTTACCCGCCGCCGACACGTTCAAGACCCCGTGGTGCGTCGAGAACTCGATCGCCCGACGCACAGCCTCGTAAGCCGCCGCGTCGCCCGGTTCGCGAGAGCAGAAGAACATGCCCGGGTCGATGTAGTAGCTGTTGTTCGTCACCGGGAAGCCGTGCTTGGCCGCCCACACGAATCCGCAGACCGCCGACTCCGGGAAGATGTAGCCGTCGTCGTTGACGACCTTCACCGAGGCCAGACGCACTCCCGGCGCGATGCCCGTGAAGCCCGCCGCCGGGTCCTTGCCCGCGATCGTGCCCGCCACGTGCGTTCCGTGGTCGGACGTCGTCGGCGCCCATGACGCCGGGGCCGAATCGGGCGCCCCCGTGATGCAGCCGGCCGAAGCGGAAGGCGACACGGCCGCGCGCAGGGCCGGGTGCGTCGCGTCGATGCCCGAGTCGAGCACACCCACGGTCACCGAGGAACTGCCCTGGTACTTCTTGTTCGCCTCGGGCGCGTGGATCGCCTTCATGTCCCACTGCTGCGCCGACAGGTCACCCGCCGCCGCGACCGACCGCGTGTCCTCCAGCGTCCGCACCGCACCCAGCGAAGAGCGGGCCGCACCAGCGGAAGAAGCCACGTCCTTGCCGCCCGAATACGCCCGGTAGACGCCGATCTTCTGCTGGAAGTCCGCGTTGCGCGAGCTGGCGATCGCGACGCCGATCTCGCCGTAGTACGCCACCTTCGTGCCGCACTTGGCCGCCAGCTCCTTGTCGACCGCCGACGCGCGCGTGCCCGGCTGGTAGGTCACCACGTAGGTGTACGGCGTGCTCGTCGTGTCACAGGCGACCGGCGCGGCTTCCGCGGCCGGCGCCGCGGCGAACAGGCCACCCCCGACGGCCAGCACGAGCGGGGCCGCCATTCGGCGTAAACGGGACATTCCACCTCCAGAGTCAGTGGCGTCAACCTAAACCGGCCCCGGAGAGCGCGCCACCGACCAAAGTCAGGTGGCGACCCGGGAACGCACCCCGCGCCAGCCCAGCACGCCGATGATCGTGCCCAGCACGAACGACACGACCGTCAGCACCGCGTGCACCACGAAGTACGCGGTCGGCGAGCCGTCGGGCGTCCAGGACTGGTCGCTCGCCCAGAGGTTCTTGGCGAAGGTGATCCAGATGATCCACGACCACACGCCGAAGGCCAGCAGGAACAGCGAGGTCCGTCGGGAAATGCGCATGCCCCTGAGTATGCGACGCGCGCCTCGGCGCTAGATTGCGTGGGTGCACTCCGCTGTCTTCCGGTCGCTCAAGGTCTTCACGACGACGCTCGCCGCCGCCCTCCTGGCCCTGAGCACCCCGGTCCTCGCGGCCGCGGCGCCGCAGCAGGGCCAGTGCGCGAACCGCCAGGCCCCGCCGGCCCCCGTCGACACGTCGGAGAAGCCGGCGCCCGGCAAGCAGGCCCCGCCCGCGCTGGCCGTGCCCGCCGTCCCGGTCGGCGGCCCGCGGATGGCCGAGTGCGGCCTGGTCACCCCGGACGGCGCGCTCAACCCGCCGGGCGGCAACACCGCGGCGTCGTGGGTGGTGCAGGACCTCGACACCGGCGCGGTCGTCGCGGCGAAGGACCCGCACGCCCGGGAGCGGCCGGCGTCGCTGATCAAGACGCTGCTCGCGCTCGCCGTCGTCACCCAGCTGAACCCGCAGCAGGTGATCGTCGCGACGAAGGAGGACGCCGAGCAGGAGTGCACCTGCGTCGGCCTCGTCGCCGGTGGTCAGTACACCGTCGACCAGCTGCTGCACGGCCTGCTGATGCACTCGGGCAACGACGTCGCGCACGCGTTCGCCACGGCGCTCGGCGGCGTCGACGCCGCGGTGGCCAAGATGAACGCGCTGGCGGCCCGCATCGGCGCGCACGACACACGCGCCGCGACGCCGTCCGGGCTCGACGGGCCGGGCATGTCGACCTCGGCCTACGACCTGAGCCTGATCTTCCACTACGCGATGAAGCAGCCGGAGTTCGCGAAGGTCGTCTCGACGAGAAACTTCGAGATCCCGCCGACCGGCGGCAAGCCGGCCATCCCGATCTACAACGACAACAAGCTGCTCGGCGTCTACCCCGGCTTCCTCGGCGGCAAGACCGGCTTCACCGACGACGCCCGCCACACCTACGTCGGCGCGGCGCAGCAGAAGGGCAAGCGGCTCGCGGTCGTCATGCTGCGCGCCGAGCAGAAGCCGACGAAGGTCGTCGACCAGGCCGCGAAGCTGCTCGACTACGGCTTCGCGCTGGAGGCCGACCGCGCCGTGCCGGTCGGCCAGATCAGCTACCAGGCCCCGGTGGCCACGCCCGAGAGCGGCGAACCGTCCGTGCTCGCCGACGGCGGCACCGGCAACAGCGGGACGTCCTCGGCCGCGTCGGCCGCCAAGGAGGACCCGTTCGGGGTCACCGGCTGGATCATCACGCTGGTGGTGTTCCTCATCATCGTCGGCGCGTTCGTGGTCGGGCACCAGCGCAAGAAGGCCGCGGGCTAGCGGAACCCGGGGCCGGGCTCCGGGGTCACCCGGCCGGTGGCGATCGCGCCACCGCAGTGTCCACACGCGACGTACGTTTCGGTGATCTCGCCGCAGTCCGTGTGCCGCAGCAGGATCGGTGGCCCCTCCGGGCCGGCGAGGTGCTTGTCACCCCATTGCATGAGCGTGACGACGGCACCGAACAGGTCCCGTCCGGCCTGGGTCAGCACGTACTCCGGCACCGGGTCGACACGTTCGAGCACACCCGCGTCGACGAGCGTCTTCAGCCGCGCGGACAAGGTCGGGCGCGGGATCGACAGGTTCCGTGCGAACTCGCCGTAGCGCCGCACGCCGAAGAACGACTCGCGCAGGATGAGCAGGCTCCACCGCTCGCCGACCAGGTCGAGCGCCCGGCCGACCGAGTCGTTCGTGAAGCGGTGCGACAGGTCGGTCACAGCGCCAGCACCAGCTTGCCGGTGTTCTCCCCGCGGAACAGCTTGAGCAGCGTCTCCGGGAACTTCGCGATCCCGCCTTCGACGACGTCTTCGCGCGGCTTCAGCTTGCCTTCGCCCAGCCAGCCGGCCAACGCGGCGATCGCCTCCGGGTAACGCTCGGCGTAGTCGGAGAAGACGAACCCGGTCATCGACGCGCGCCGCACCAGCAGCTGCATGTAGTTGGCCGGGCCACGCGGGCCTTCGGTGCTGTTGTACTGCGAAACCGCGCCGCTGAGCACGATCCGGGCGCCGCGCGCGAGCCGGGCCAGCGCCGCTTCGAGGACGTCGCCGCCGACGTTGTCGAAGAAGACGTCGATCCCGTCGGGCGCGTGTTCCTTGAGGTCGGCGCGGACGTTCCCGGCGCGGTGGTCGACGGCGGCGTCGAAGCCGTACTCCTCGACGAGCGTCCGGCACTTCTCCGGGCCGCCGGCGATGCCGACGACTCGGCAGCCGTGGATCTTGGCCAGCTGGCCCACCACGATGCCGACCGACCCGGCCGCGGCCGACACCACGACGGTCTGGCCCGGCTCGGGCCTGCCGACGTCGAACAGCCCGAAGTACGCGGTGATCCCGCTGATCCCGAGCGTGCCGAGGAACGTCGGCGCCGGGGCGAGCGACGTGTCGACGATCGTGACGCCCTCGCCGTCCGAGACGGCGAAGTTCTGGACGCCGAAGGTGCCGAACACGCTCTGCCCGGCCCGAAAGCCCGGGTGGCGTGACTCGACGACCTCGGCGATCCCCGCCGCGCGCATGACTTCGCCGATTTCGACCGGCGGAACGTACGACCGGCCGGCGTTCATCCACGTGCGCATCGCCGGGTCCAGCGAGAGGTATCGGACCTCGACCAGGAACTCGCCTTCCCCCGGCAACGGAACGGCTTCCTCGGTGTATCGCCAGTCGGTGTCCTTCGGCAGCCCGGCGGCCGGGCGGGCGGCGAGGTGGTACTGGGCGTTGATGGGCACGGGACTCCTCAGAGCTGTTCGGTGCGGGCGGGGACGCCCAGCAGCAGCTTGCCGGACAGCTCGAAGCTCGCCGGGTTGACCTGGAAGTGGGCGGTCGCCGTGTGGGCGTCGCGGAACCGGCGTTGCAACGGCGACGTCTCGTAGATCGCCGCGCCGCCGCCCAGGTCGTACATGCTTTCGGCGACCTTCGCGGCGGTGCGCGTGACGTGCGTGGCCGCGAGCCGGAGGCCGAGTTTCAGCTGGTCCGGCACCGGTTCGGTGCCCTGCGCGGCCTGCCAGGCGTCGTCGATGCTCGTGTAGTAGAGCAGCCGCGCCGCGCGCAGGGCGGCTTCGGCCTCCGCGACGGCGGCCTGGGTCTGCGACCGTTCGGCCAGCGACCGGCTGGAGCCGAGGGGCTTGCGCGTCGAGGCGAGCTCGACGAGGTCGTCGATCGCACCGCGCGCGTTGCCCAGCGCGGCCGCCGCGACCGACAGCGCGAAGTAGCCGAAGAGCGGGAAGCGGTGCAGCGCGACCGCTTCGGCGGGCGGACCGCCCATCACCGAGAAGACGCGGTGCTCGGGGACGAACAGCTCGTCGGCCACGCAATCGTGGCTGCCGGTGCCCCGCAGGCCGTTCGTGTGCCAGGTGTCGAGGACTTCGATCTCGGCCTTCGGCAACGCGGCGACGTACAGCTCGCGTTCGTGCACGAATCCGGCGAAAAGCCAGTCGCAGTGCGGGATGCCGCTGCAGAACGCCCAGCGGCCGGAGACGACGTAACCGCCATCTGCTTTCTTCCCGACCCCGCGTGGCGCCCAGACGCCCGCGGCGACCGTCTTCGGGTTGCCGAAGACCTCCTCGGCGCACTTCGGCGGGGCGTAGGCCGAGAGCAGGCTGCTCGTCACGGCGATCGAGACGCACCAGCCGGCCGAAGCGTCCCCGCGCGCGACCGTCTCCGCCGTTTCGAGGCTGAGCGCCGGCGGCGCTTCGGGACCGCCGAGGTAGCCGGGGACGCCGCTGCGCAGGAGCTGGGCGTCGGTCAGCTTCGCGACCAGCTCGGCGGGCAGGGCGCGCTGCCGTTCGGTGACCGGCGCGAGCGTCTTGGCGAGCGCGGCGCATTCGCGGGCGGCGTCCAGCATGAAACCTCCGGTTCAGAATTCTTACCGGTTCAGTTTCTTTACCGCAGACGCCGCTGTCAAGGCTTGCGGCGGCCACCCAACCACGCGAGCAGCGCGCCGGCGCTGAACGCCCCTGCGACGGCCCCGAGGCCCGGCCCGCGCTGGACCGTGACGGCCTGTTCGAGCCGCACCGGCGGCGGGGGCTGGACGACTACGTGCTGGTTCTCCTTCGCCGTCGCCGTCCACGCCGTGATGAGCAGGAGGAAGCGCGAGACGAGGTTCGCGAACACGAGTAGGCCGATGACCGGCCCGAACAGCGCGGCCGACGGCGACTTCGTGACGCTGGCCAGGTAGATCGAGCCGACCTGCTGCAGGATGACGAACCCGACGGCGGCGACCACGGCCCCCTTGACGGCACTGCGCAGCGCGACCTGCTCCCGTGGCAATCGCGCGATCACCCAGAGGAAGACGAGGGTGTTGGCGATCAGGCCGAGCACGATCGTCGCCACCCGCAGCAGGTAGATCGCCCAGGTCTGGTCGGCGAGCCCGACGAGTTCCAGCAGGAACTGCCCGACCCCACCGCCGACCGCGGTCAACGCGAAGGAGACGATGAGCGCGACCCCGAGACCGACGAGCGCGACGAGGTCCTTGAGCGTCTGCTTGACGATCGGCTGCGACTGCTTCTCCTGGCCCCACTGCGCGGTGAGCGCGTCCCGGAGGTTCGACATCCAGCCGATGCCGGAGTAGAGCGCGATGAGCAGACCGAAGATCCCGATCCCGCCACCGGAGTCCAGCGCGCCCTTGACGATGCCGTTGACGAGCTCTTTGAGGCCTTCCGGCACGGAGTCGTTGATGCCACCGGTGATCTTGTCGATGATCGTCTGGTCGTGGTTGACGACCAGCCCGACCACGGCGAAGGCGACCATGAACAGCGGGAAGACGGACAGCACGCTGAAGTAGGTGATGGCGGCGGCGTAGTGGTTGCCGTACCGCTCGCTGAAGGCGTCGTTGGCCCGGATCAGGTGATCGAGCCACGGGTACTTCCGCCGCAGCCGCGGCAGGAGCTTTTCCTTCGTTTCTTCGTTCGCCACTGTGAAACGCTAACCACGCCCGGTGACTCCCGCAACGCGAGCGGCTCACGTGAGGGAGGCGAGGTGGGGCGGCGGAGCGCTTCGCGCACTTTTGCTTCGCGCACTTTTGCGGATGGCTCAGCGGTCCCCGGGCGGCCTTCCGGCTATCCACAGTCCTCGACAGTTGTGGACAAGTCACTCGGGCGGCGCCGCAAAAGTCCGAATCGTCGGTGGGCGCCGATAGACTGGACTCGGGGACGCCCCCCTGGGAGGGCGGGGGCTGCTTTCCGGTCGGCGGCCCCGGGGCACGCGTCAGCGGACGGGCGACAGGAACCCGATCCGCTGGTACGTCTTGGCCAGCGTCTTCGACGCCACGTCGCGAGCGCGCTCCGCGCCCGCGGCGAGGATCTTGTCGAGCTCCGTGACATCGTCCAGGTAGGACTTGACGCGCTCCTGGATCGGGGTCACCCACTCCACGAACACCTCGCCGAGGTCCTTCTTCAGGTCCCCGTAGCCCTTGCCGTCGTACGCCGCTTCCAGGTCCGCGATCGACCGGTCGGTCAGCGCCGAGTAGATCGTCAGCAGGTTCGAGACGCCCGCCTTGTTCTCGGCGTCGAACTTGACCTCGCGGCCGGTGTCGGTGACCGCCGAACGGATCTTCTTCGCCGAGCGCTTCGGGTCTTCGAGGAGCTCGATGAGGCCGTTCGCGGTGGCCGCCGACTTGCTCATCTTGCTCGTCGGGTCCTGGAGGTCGTAGATCTTCGCCGTGTCCTTGATGATGTACGGCTCGGGCACGACGAACGTCTTGCCCAGCCGGTTGTTGAAGCGCTGCGCGAGGTCGCGCGTCAGCTCCAGGTGCTGACGCTGGTCCTCGCCGACCGGGACCGCGTCGGCCTGGTAGAGCAGGATGTCCGCGGCCTGCAGGATCGGATAGGTGAACAGGCCGACGCTGGAGCGGTCGGAGCCCTGCTTCGCGGACTTGTCCTTGAACTGCGTCATCCGGCCGGCCTCGCCGAACCCGGTCTGGCACTCCATGACCCAGCTCAGCTGGGCGTGCTCCGGGACGTGGCTCTGCACGAACAGGGCGCTGCGCTGCGGGTCGATGCCGATGGCGAGCAGCTGGGCGGCCGAGATCCGGGTGCGCTGCCGCAGCACCTTCGGGTCCTGCTCGACGGTGATGGCGTGCAGGTCGACCACGCTGTAGAACGGCTCGTGCGTGTCCTGCAGCCGCACCCACTGGCGCAGCGCGCCGAGGTAGTTGCCGAGGTGGAACGAATCGGCGGTGGGCTGGATCCCGGACAGGACCCGCGGACGGCGTTCAGCGGCGACGGTCTGCTCTTCGGACACGTGAGGATTCTTCCAGGCCGGGACGCACGGCGGGTGCCGAGGGGGCCCAAGCTGGGGATTCTTCCAAGCCGCGCCGCGCGGCGGGCACCGAGCCGAAGTTCTCAAGGGGCGATTCGCGTGCCTGGACGGTCGGCTCGCGTGCCTGGAGGGTCGGCTCACGTGCCTGGACAGTCGGCTCACGTGCCTGGACAGTCGGCTCACGGCCTGGACAGTCGGCTCGCGTGCCTGGAGGGTCGGCTCACGGGTCTGGAGGGTCGACTCGCGTGATTGGCGGGTCGACACGGTGTGGCCCCCGAGCGCGGCGGCGTGGGCGGCGGGCGACGCGCGGGTCAGGCGTGCGGGCGCTGCGTCAGGAACGGGCGGGTCGGCGTGGCGTCGGGCTCGCCGAGGACGGTCACGGCCATGGCCGTGACCGGGCCAGGAGCTTCCGGGACCGCCGGGGCGGCCTCCGCGACGCGGGCCTTCCGGCGCTGGCGCAGCACCCCCAGCGTCATGCCGACGATGCCGAGCGCGACCGCGACCAGCCCGACCGGGCCGAGCACGCCGAAGCTCTCCGTGCTCGAGTCCGCCTGCGCGGTGACGACGTCGGCGAACGCGTTCCCGCCGCCGGCCACGAGCAGCGCGGCCGGGACGAGTGCGACCACCGCGGCCGCGCGGAGCCCGCGCAGCGTGGATCGCATCAGGCTTCGACCTGGGTTGCGCACCGGAGTGCCTCCCGCGAGTGACGAGCGAAACGCTCACCCATTCGAGTGAGTCGCTGCATGCTGCTGATCAAAAAACTACCGAGCGTGTCAAGACCTGTCGGTACCGATCGACTCGGGGGCCGAGAGTAGCGCCCAACCGGGAACACGATCCGGGCACCCCCACGGTTCACTCTGATCACCCAAGTGGGTGTTGCGGAAGGCGGAACGCTAATACTGAGAGTAGAGGGTGACCGATCCGTGTCCGGCTGGTCATCACCCGTTCATCGCAAGAACGGCACACCCTGTGCCATTCGTCGCAGTTACCACTGCTCCGATCGCGTCGTCTTAGTCGGAAAACTTTTCACTCGATCGGGATTGGTCTATACCTCTTGGAGTAGCCCATTCGGCTCGGTCGGACCGCGCACGACCGGCGTGATCAAGAGGAGTCCCGAATGTCGATTACCCGATTCTTGAAGCGCACCGGAGTGGCGGTGAGCGCGCTCGCCGCGGCGGCCGCCGCCGTCGTGCTCCCGGCCACCACCGCGTCCGCCGCGGCGGACGCCTCGTTCGTCGTCAGCGAGGCCCAGTTCAACCAGATCTTCCCGAACCGCAACAGCTTCTACACCTACAGCGGCCTGACCGACGCGCTGTCGGCCTATCCCGGCTTCGCCAACACCGGCGACGACACGGTGAAGAAGCAGGAAGCGGCGGCGTTCCTGGCGAACGTCAACCACGAGACCGGTGGCCTCGTCTACGTCGTCGAGCAGAACACCGCGAACTACCCGCACTACTGCGACGCCAGCCAGCCCTACGGCTGCCCCGCCGGCCAGGCCGCGTACTACGGCCGCGGCCCGATCCAGCTGAGCTGGAACTTCAACTACAAGGCCGCCGGCGACGCGCTGGGCATCGACCTGCTCGGCAACCCGTACCAGGTCGAGCAGAACGCGGCCGTCGCGTGGAAGACCGGACTCTGGTACTGGAACACCCAGACCGGGCCGGGCACGATGACGCCCCACGACGCGATGGTCAACCAGCGCGGCTTCGGCGAGACCATCCGCAGCATCAACGGCTCCATCGAGTGCAACGGCGGCAACCCGGCGCAGGTGCAGAGCCGGATCGACAAGTACACGCAGATCACCGGGATCCTCGGGGTTCCGACGGGCAGCAACCTGTCCTGCTGAGCCGGGCGCGGCGAGAAGGGCCTTCCCGGCGATCCGCCGGGGAGGCCCTTTTCGTGGTCAGGCTTGGGGATCCAGGTTGTCCAGAAGCTTGCGCAGGACGTCGTCGAGCAGGCCCAGCTCCTTTCCGGACAGCCCGGACAGCAGCTCGGAGACGTTCGCGGTGTGCTCGGTCATCGCGGCGTCGACAGCGTCGAAACCCTTGTCCGTCAAGCGGATGCGGAAGCTGCGGCGGTCGTTCGGATCCAGCGCGCGCTCGACGAACCCCGCCTTCTCGAGCCGGTCGAGGCGGCTCGTCATGCCGGCGCGGGACATCATCAGCGTCGCGGACAGCTCGGACGGGATCAGCGTGTAGGGCGGGCCGGACCGGCGCAGCGCCGCCAGGACGTCGAACTCCCCGCGTTGCAGGCCGAACTTGCCGAACACGCGCTCCTGCGCCGGGCCGAGCACGAGCGCCAGCCGGCCCATCCGGCCGGCGACGCCGATGGCGGTCAGGTCGAGGTCGGGGCGTTCCCGGTGCCAGGCCGACACGACGGCGTCGACGGCGTCTTCGTCACTCACGCCGCCCACTCTATTCGACGCCAGCACTATTCGCCGCCTGATAGTTTGACAGCGAACTATCAGACGTGGAACCATCGCTGGCATGACGACATTGCTGGTACGCCACGACGAAGCCGAGCAGCTCGGCTCGACCCCCGACACGATGACCCTGCTCGCGGACGTCTCCCAGACCGGCGGGCACCTGAGCACGAACCGCGCGTCCCTGGGCCGCGGGCACGACGGCGCGACGCCGCATTTCCACACCTCGTCGGCGGAGATGTTCTTCATGCTGGACGGGGAGCTGGAGATCCTTCAGGGCCACGAGGTGGTGACCGTGCGGACGGGCGACATGCTGTTCGTGCCGCCGCACACGACACACGCTTTCGGCGCGACTTCGCGGTCCGCCGCGGACGTGCTGATCGTGTTCACGCCCGGCGTCGAGCGGTTCGAGTACTTCCGGATGATCGACCGGATCCGGCGGGGCGAGGCGTCGCCGGCGGAGATCCTGGCGTCGCAGGACCGGTTCGACAACCACTTCGTGGACAGCGCGACCTGGCGCGCCGCCCGCGCGGCCTAGATGTCGTAGGTGGCGGTGACCGGCGCGTGGTCGGACCAGCGCTGGTCGTAGGCGGCGGCGCGTTCGACGACGACGTCGACGACCTTCTCGGCGAGGCCGGGGGTCGCGAGCTGGCAGTCGATGCGCCAGCCGGAGTCGTTGTCGAAGGCCTGGCCGCGGTAGGACCACCAGGTGTAGGGGCCGGGGCCTTCGGGGTCGAGGCGGCGCTGGACGTCGGTGTAGCCGGCCTCGGTGTGGACGCGGCCGAGCCAGGCGCGTTCCTCGGGGAGGAAGCCGGAGTTCTTGCGGTTGCCGCGCCAGTTCTTGAGGTCGACCGTGTCGTAGGCGATGTTCCAGTCCCCCACGACGACGACCTCGCGCCCGGCCGCGGCGGCCTTGGCCCGGAGCTCGACGAGGTAGGGCAGGAACGCGGCCATGAAGCGTTCCTTTTCGTCCTGGCGTTCGGTGCCGACGTCCCCGCTGGGGAGGTAGAGACTCGCGACCACGACGTTCGGCAGGTGGACCTCGAGGTAGCGGCCGCTGTCTTCGAACTCGGGTTCCCCGAAGCCGATCCGGATCTCTTCGGGCTCGATGCGGCTGTAGACGGCAACGCCGTTGCGCCCCTTGACGGCGGAGGGGGCGTGCACCGAGAACCAGCCTTCGGGCTCGACGACCGCCGCGGGGAGCTGCTCCGCCGTGGCACGCACTTCTTGGCACGCGACGACGTCCGCCTTCGTGGCGGCGAGCCACTCGACGAAGCCCTTCTTGGCGGCGGCGCGGAGGCCGTTGACGTTCACGGTGGAGACGGTCAGCACGCACCGCACGCTACCGGCCGCGCGCCTCCGAGCCGGTGGCCGGTCTGCCAGACTGCCGGGCATGGGTGAGGTGACGGTTCTCGGCAGCTGCGGCGCGTTCCCCGAGCCCGGGCGGGCGTGCGCGGGGTTCCTGTTGTCGCACAACGGGTTCCGCGTCGTCCTCGACCTCGGGTACGGCGCGGCGTCGCGCCTGTTCGCGCACGGGCTGCCCGACGCCGTGGTGGTGACGCACGAGCACCCCGACCACTGCGCGGACGTGAGCGCGCTCGGACGGGCCTGGTACTACACGGCTTCGTCCGGTGGCCGGCTGCCACTGCATTGCACGCCCGGCACGCTCCGGCGCCTGGAGGCGATGGAGCCGCGGCCGCACCCGACGGAGCTGTTCGAGGTGCACGACCTCGGCTCACCGGCCGACGTCGGACCGTTCCGCCTCACGACGTATCCGCTGCCGCACTACCTGCCGAACTTCGGCGTGCGGCTGACGGCGCCCGGGCTGACGGTGGCGTACACCGGCGACACGGGACCATCCCCGGCGTTGGCGGACCTCGGGCGCGACGCGGACCTGTTCATCTGCGACGCGACCCTGCGCACGCCACCGCCGGAGGGCGAGGCCCGGTTCTTGATGACCGCGGCAGAGGCGGGTCACTGGGCCGAGCAGGCGGGAGCGCGCCGGCTCATGTTGACCCACTTCTGGCCGGGCACCGACCGCGCGGCGGCGGCCGCCGAGGCACGCGCGGAGTTCGGCGGCGAAGTGGTGGTCGCGGAGGAGGACCTCACGGTCTCACTCTGACGCCTCGACGGGTCCGGAAGAATCTCGCCTTCGCGCTCCGACCCCGTCCGAGCGCGTCCCCTGGTTTGTTCCTCCGGCACTCGCCGATGCGCCCCACGCCCGCGGAACTCCCCCTGGAGACCCCGCGGACAACCGCCTCAAGCCCGAGCCGCATTCAGTTGTCGCCCGTCCCCGGGACGTCGCCTCCCTTCCGTTCACCTGCGGTTTTCGACTACCCAAGTTCTATCAGCGACCACCGACAAAAACGGCGCCTCGACTCCCGAAGCCGTGGTCGTCTTCGCCGTGCTCCGGCCGTTCGGCTTCGACCACGTCCAGGCCGTCCACGCCACCCGGTGCATCCGCGGCGTTCGGCGTCGTCACCCTCGCGGCCGACCTGCTCGGCGTCTGAGAAGCGTCCGAGGACTCAGCAGGCGGACCCGGCGACCGGCTCGGTGAACGCGGCGGCGACCCACTTGTCGTCGGCCACCTTCCGGAAGCCGTTCTGCACGCCCGGCACCGCGTCGAACGACGCGTCGCGCAGGTACTTGCCGACGATCTTCGCGTTGCCGTCGGCCGTCTCGCGGGCGTTGAGGACGTCCGCGGTCACGGTCACCTTGCAGCCGGTGGCCGAAGCTCCCGAAGCCTGCTTGTCCGTGTTCATCACGTAGACGACGATGACCAGGACGATGGCGCCCAAGATGAGCAGAGTCTTCTTCGACATGCCTTCCTCCAACCGCGTGCCCCGTCCCCCGCCAAGGGTAGGCAATCCTTTACCCGGACCGACAGCGCCGGACGCCGCAACCACCTGGACGCGCCATCGCCGTCACTCCCCGTGAACGCAAAAAAAACCCCTTCCCGGCGTCCGGGAAGGGGTTTCCGCCGAAACAACTCAGCCCTGGGCGATCTTCTTCGCCAGGTTGTCGTCCAGCGTCGCGAGGAACTCCTCGGTCGTCTGGAACGGCTGGTCCTTGCTGATGAGCAGCGCCAGGTCCTTCGTCATTTGACCGCTCTCGACGGTCTCGACGACGACCTCTTCGAGCTTGTTCGCGAAGCCGATGAGCTCCTGGTTGCCGTCCAGCTTGCCGCGGTGCTCGAGACCCCGGGTCCACGCGTAGATCGACGCGATCGGGTTCGTCGAGGTCGGCTTGCCCTGCTGGTGCTGGCGGTAGTGCCGGGTGACCGTGCCGTGCGCGGCCTCGGCCTCGACGGTCCGGCCGTCCGGCGTGCGCAGCACCGAAGTCATCAGGCCGAGCGAGCCGAAGCCCTGCGCGACCGTGTCGGACTGGACGTCACCGTCGTAGTTCTTGCACGCCCAGACGTAGCCGCCCTCCCACTTCATCGCCGCCGCGACCATGTCGTCGATCAGGCGGTGCTCGTAGGAGATGCCCTTGGCGTCGAATTCGGCCTTGAACTCGGCCTGGAAGATCTCCTCGAACACGTCCTTGAACTGGCCGTCGTAGGCCTTGAGGATGGTGTTCTTGGTGGAGAGGTAGACCGGCAGGCCGCGGTCGAGGCCGTACTGGAGCGAGGCGCGCGCGAAGTCCTCGATGGACTTCTTGAAGTTGTACATCCCCATGGCGACGCCGCCGCCCTCGGGGAACTTCGCGACCTCGAACTCCATCGGCTCGGAGCCGTCGTCCGGGGTGTAGCTGATGGTCAGCGTGCCCGGGCCGGGGACCTTGAAGTTGGTCGCCTTGTACTGGTCGCCGTGGGCGTGGCGGCCGATGATGATCGGCTTCGTCCACGTCGGCACCAGCCGCGGGATGTTCTGGATGACGATCGGCTCGCGGAAGATCACGCCGCCGAGGATGTTGCGGATCGTCCCGTTCGGGGACAGCCACATCTTCTTGAGGCCGAACTCTTCGACGCGCGCCTCGTCCGGGGTGATCGTGGCGCACTTGACGCCGACGCCGTGCTTCTTGATCGCGTGCGCGGAGTCGACCGTGACCTGGTCGTCGGTGCGGTCCCGCTCCTCGATGCCCAGGTCGTAGTAGTCCAGGTTCACGTCCAGGTACGGGTGGATCAGCTTGTCCTTGATGAACTGCCAGATAATGCGGGTCATCTCATCGCCGTCGAGTTCGACGACGGTGCCCTGGACCTTGATCTTGGCCATGAGCAGCGGTGCTCCTTCCGCGGATCTTCGCGTGTTTCGATACGTCTCGCCGGTAGCGGTACAAGCGTACTGCTTGATGGGGCCGACTGGGTCAGGCAGTGGCCGGTATCAAGTCTCCACCCGCGGAATGTGGTCCGGCTCACTGGGCGCGACCTGCCGGTGACCCGATCCGACCGCTCGCCGAGCGATCGTCGCGCCGACGGGTGAACCAGGGCACGATGCCATCCGTGAACTCATCATGCGGGAGGTGACGGCCATGTCGACCCATCGGTACGCCGAGTACGAAGACGACTACGAGGACTACGAAGACCCCGAAAACACCGCTGACGTGCTCGACGAGCGGCCGCGCCGCGGCGTCGCCCACCTGGTCAGCGCGCTGGGCGGGCTGCTGCTCACGCCGGTCGCGCTGGGCCTGCTCAGCTGGGGCGGGCTGCGCCAGCAGCAGCTGATCCAGGCGACGCTGAGCACCAACCGCGACCCGCTGGGCATCGCGCTGCTGGCCGGCGGGGCGATCCTGCTGCTCGTCGTCGCGGCGCTCGGCGCGCTGTCGGCGGTCGGGCCGATCCTGGGCGGGCTGATCTACGGCGTGCTGCCCGGCGTCGCGGCGATGGCCGTGCCCGACTGGGGCTTCCGGCTGGTGAACATGATGCCGAAGAGCGACATCGCGTACGGCGTCATGGACTTCCTTTTCATCGGCGGCCTGCTCGGCGTGGGCTTCCTGCTGGTCGGCAGCGGGCTGGCCAACGCGCTGGTGCGGCGGCGCCGGGAGGCCTGAACCGTGCCGGTGGGATCATCGGCCGATGGGTTTGTTCACCGTCGCGGAGGCGTGCGACGAACTGACGCGGCTGCGGCCGGTCCTCGACGAACTGGTGCGCGTCCGGGCCGACGCGGCCGAGCTCGCGGCGTCGCTGCGTCCCGGCGGGCGGGCCACCGAGTTGGGCGGCCTGCCCGAGTGGAAGGCCGCGCAGGCCCGGCTCGACGACCTGATGACGCAGGTCCAGCGCACCGGCGCCGAGCTCAAGGGGTTCGCGCCGCTGCTGGTCGACTTCCCGGCCGAGCTGGACGGCGTCGACGTGCTGCTGTGCTGGCTCGAGGGTGATCGCGAGCTGGGCTGGTACCACCGCACCGACCTGGGTTTCACCGGGCGCCGGCCGCTGAAAATCGCTGGTCGGCCGGACTAGGTTGGGTCGGTGGACCACGACTCGAGGGCTGCGCTGTTCGACAGCACGGCCGAGCACTACGACGAAGACACCTTTCACGCCCAGGTGGCGGACGCGCTCATTGCGCCGCTGCCGTCCGGGCCGGGGCTCGTGCTGGACGTCGCCACCGGGACGGGCTTCGCGGCGTACGCGGCGTTGCGGCTGAAGCCGGGTCGCGTGCTCGCTGTCGATCTCTCGCCGGCGATGGTCGAGCAGGCGTCGGCGAAGGCCGCCTCGCTGGATCCGGCCGGGTTGATCACGTGGCAGGTCGGGCCGGCGGTGCCCATGCCGTCCCTGGATGGTTCGGCCGACGTGGTGCTGTGCGCGTCCTCGCTGCACTTCCTGGGGGCGGTCGCGTTCGCCGACTGGCTGCGGGTGCTCCGGCCGGGTGGGCGGCTGGCGTTTTCGGTCGTGTCGGGAGCGCGGTTCCGGGCTTCGGGGCCGTTCGCGGCATTCGTGCCGGAGGACCTTTCGTTTCCGCTGGACGAGGCCGGGGCGGCGGCGCTGGCGTCGGCGGCGGGGTTCGTGGACGTCTCGGCGGAGACGTTCACCGTCGACGGCGGGGACCGGGTGCGGAGCGTCTTCCTGGTGCACGCGACGGCCCCGTGAAATCGAGCTCTCAACGGTGCAGTGAAGCGCCCTTGAGGATCTTGTCCACCGCGTTCTTCGGGCCGTGCACCGCGAGCCCGGCCAGCGTCAGCTTCTCCCCCGGTACCGCGCGGACCGCCGCCCGGTTGTCCACGTCGTTGCCCGTGTGGAACAGCTCGTCGGTGAAGATCGAAATCCGCAGGCCGCGGCCCAGCGCGCGGGTGTGCGCCGCGGTCAGGACGTCCGCTGTGCCCGAAAAGACCAGCACCGGCTGGCCGAACATCGGCAGGTACTCCGTGTCGTCCGCGTCGACGTACGGCTCGCCCATCAGCTCCGGCGTCACGTGGGCGATGCCGCTCACCAGGAACGCGGTGACGTTGAGCCGCTGCCAGGACGCCAGGTCGTCGCGCAACAGGACGGCGATCTTCGTGTCGAAAGAACTCATGCCGGCAAGACTCGCCCGCCGGCCACCCGCGCGTCTTGTACGTTCTTGACATGGCCCACGTGGAAGCTTGGCGCCCGGCGGTCCCGGGGATCGCCGAGGTCTTCCACGCGCGCTTCACCACACACGCCTACCCGCTGCACACGCACGACACGTGGACGCTGCTGATCGTCGACGACGGCGTCATCCGCTACGACCTCGACCGCCACCACCACGGCGCCCTCGGCCCGGCCGTGACGCTGCTGCCGCCGAACGTCGCGCACGACGGGCGCGCCGCGACCAGCCACGGCTTCCGCAAGCGCGTGCTCTACCTGGAGACGTCGGTGCTGGGCGAGGACCTCATCGGCGCGGCGGTCGACCAGCCGAGCGTCGCCGACGGGCTGCTGCGCACCCGGATCCACCAGCTGCACGCGTCGCTGGCCGAGCCGGGCGACGCGCTCGAGGCGGAAAGCCGGCTCGTGCTCGTCGCCGAGCGGCTGCGCACGCACCTCGGTCAGCCGGTCTCCCACGAATCGAAGCGCGGCCTCGCCGACGACCTGCGGGACCTCCTCGACGCACGCCTGCCGGAAGCGGTGACGCTCGCCGAAGCCGCCGAGACGCTGGGCGCGCACCCCGCGTACCTCGTCCGCTGCTTCGGAGCGCGGTTCGGCCTGCCGCCGCACCGCTACCTGACCGGCCGCCGCGTCGACCGCGCGCGCCGGCTGCTGCTCGACGGCTCCCCGGCCGCGGAGGTGGCGGCCACCGCCGGGTTCACCGACCAGGCCCACCTGACCCGGCACTTCAAGCGGTACCTGGGCACCACACCGGCGCGCTACTCGAAGGCTCGTTGACCGGCCTGCCGGTTGTGTCAAGATGGCCGCATGCTGCGCGAACTGCACCTGACCGGCGAACCGGCCGCCGACAAGCTGCTCAACGACGACCCGTTCGCCCTGCTCGTCGGCATGCTCCTCGACCAGCAGTTCCCGATGGAGCACGCCTTCGCCGGCCCGCGGAAGATCGCCGACCGGATGGACGGCTTCGCGCTGGCGAAGATCGCCGCGACCGACGTCGAGAAGTTCGTCGAGATGTGCGTGGTACCGCCGGCCATCCACCGCTACGGCGGCTCGATGGCCCGCCGCGTCCACGCGCTCGCGGAGCACATCATCGAGAATTACGACGGCCGGACCGAAGGGCTCTGGCTCGACGGCCGCCCGAAGCCCGACGGCCCGGAGGTCCTGAAGCGGCTGCGGGCGTTGCCCGGGTTCGGCGAGCAGAAGGCGAAGATCTTCCTGGCCCTGCTGGGCAAGCAGCGCGGCATCCAGCCGAAGGGCTGGCGCGAGGCGGCCGGCGCGTACGGGGACCGCGGCTCGCGCCGGTCGATCGCCGACGTCACGAGCGCCGAGACGCTCGCCGAGGTCCGCGCGTTCAAGAAGGCCGCCAAAGCCGCGGCCGCGTCGAGCTAGCGCACCCTCACGCGCAGCGGGCCCAGCGGCTTCGCGCCGAGCCCGGCAGCTCGTCCATAGTGGACCCTCTCACAGCAGGCCGGCGAGTTCGTACAGCACAAGGCTTCCCGCCACCGCGACGTTGAGACTCGCACCCGTCCCCACCATCGGGATTTCGACGACGGTGTCCAGCAGGTCGAGGGCCTCCGGCGGGATCCCGGTCTGTTCGTGGCCGAGCACGGCGATCGTGCGGCCGCGGGCGGCCGGGAGGTCACCCAGCCGCACCGCTTCCGCGCCGCAACGCCTCGGGCACCCAGGGAAAGTGCGGCGCCTCCGATTTCGTTGGTCATGCCCGGATTCCAACCCGTTCGCCGGGACCGCGGAACCGTCCGACGCTCCTACTCTGGACACGGAGGTGCAGCCCATGCACACAGGAGTGGGAGACGAAATCCAGGTACACGGCCGTACCGTCGGGTCGGCGGAACAGCGCGGCGAAATCCTCGAAGTCCGCGGGCCCGACGGCGCCCCGCCCTACCTGGTGCGGTTCGCCGACGGGCACGAGGCACTCGTTTACCCGGGCCCCGACTGTGAGGTCCAGGCCCACGCCGACTAAGCGGCGACCGGCTCGCGGACCCGGCCCCACGCCGTGCCGACGAGCACCAGCGCCCCCAGGGTCAGCGCCGCCGCGACCTCGGGCAGCACCAGCGGCCCGCCGGACGTCAGCACCGCGCCCCCGACCACGCCGGACAGGCCGACGCCGAGGTAGATCGCCGACGCGTTGAGCGACAGCACCAGGCCCGCGTGGCCCGGGGCCAGCTCGATCAGCCGGTGCTGCACCGGCGGGTTGAACGACCACGTCGCCAGGCCCCACACGAACAGCGCGATGCCCGCCGCGATCGGCGTCGTCATCGCGATCGGCAACAGCGCCATGACGACGGTGATCGCGGCGGTCACGACGAGCAGCGGCGTGCGCGAACCCCACCGGTCGGTCACCCGGCCGCCGGCGAAGTTGCCGACCGCGCCGCCGACGCCGTAGCAGAACAGGAGCACCGTGACCGTCGTGCCGTGGACGCCCGCGGTCGCGGCCAGCAGCGGCGACACGAACGTGTAGACCATGAACGCGGCCAGGCACCCGAGGACCGTCACGGCCAGCATGACGAGCACGCGCGGGTCGCGACCCGCGGCGAACCGCTCGGCCAGGCTCACCCGCGGCGGGGCGGCGACCGCCGGCAGCACCGCCCGCACGGCCAGCGCGCTCGCCAGGGAGAACGCGGCGACCAGCGCGAACGCCAGCCGGTAGCCGAGGTGCTGCGAAATGAGGCTGCCCAGCGGCACGCCGAAGATGAGCGCGACGGTCAGGCCGCCGAACACGAGCGCGACCGCGCGTCCCCGGCGTTCCGGGCTGGTGAGCTCGGCCGCCACGGCACTCGCCGCCGGGGTGAACACCGCGGCGCCGACCGCGGTCACCACCCGGGCCAGCAGGAGCGTGCCGTAGCCGGGCGCGAGCGCGGCGAACAGGTTGCCGGCGGCGGTCACGGCGAGCGCGGCGACCAGCAGCGTCCGGCGCTCCCAGGTGCCGGTGACGGCGGCGAAGAGCGGCGAGCCGATCGCGTACGCGATGGCGAAGGCCGTGACGAGCTGCGCTGCGGCGGTGGCCGAGACGTGCAGTTCGCCGGTCAGCGCCGGCAGCAGCCCGGCGACGATGTAGCCGCTCGTCCCGACGCCGAACGCGCCGAAGGCCAGCACCGAGATCCTCGAGGACGAGGGTGTGGACATGGGTGGGTCCCCCCAGCGAGCAGGTGATTGGTTCGATGAACGTCGTAGTTCGACAAACACCGTACTACGCGGGTCCGACAATTTCGATCGGCGTCGTACAATGGGCTCATGGCCAAGTCCGTCACCCTGCCGCCGCTCGTCTACCCGGACCGGGACGAGATCACCGTCGAAGGCGTGCTTCGCGCCCTCGCCGACCCGGTCCGCCTGGCGATCGTCCGGCAACTGGCCGCCGCCGATCACGAACTCTCGTGCGGCGCGCTGACCGTGTCGGTGACCAAGTCCACAATCACCCACCACCTGAGCATCCTGCGCCAGGCCGGGGTCGTGGCCGGCCGCCAGGAGGGGACGACCCGGTTCAACTCGTTGCGCCGCAACGACCTCGACGCGCTGTTCCCCGGTCTCTTGGACGGTGTTCTGGCCGCTCGCCGCTGAGCGCGCCGCCACGGGTGTGGATCGTCACCCGGATACCCGGATGACAACGACCCCCTCCATCGGTTGGACTGGGCGAAGGCAGCTCACGGCACTGGGGCCGGATGGCTGTCTTCCTTTTTGCCCGTGTACTGAACCGATCCAGTAACCCCGACGAAGATCGGCCAAGTAATCGTTTACCCACATTGGAAGGAGTGCCGTGCCCGTCGCGCTGCTCGCGCTCGCCATCGGAGCTTTCGGCATCGGGACCACCGAGTTCGTCATGATGGGCGTGCTGCCCCAGGCGGCCGCCGACTTCGGCGTCGACATCCCGACCGCCGGCTACCTCATCACCGCCTACGCCCTCGGCGTCGTCGTCGGCGCCCCCCTGCTCACCGCGGTCGCCGTCCGGCTGCCGCGCAAGACCATGCTGCTGGCCATGATGGGCCTGTTCACCCTGGGCAACGCCCTCTTCGCGCTCTCCCCGAACCAGGAGTTCGGCGTCGCGTTCCGGTTCCTCGCCGGCCTGCCCCACGGCGCGTTCTTCGGCGCCGGCGCGGTCGTCGCCTCCAGCCTCGTCGGGCCCGGCCAGCGCGCCAAGGCCGTGTCGATGATGTTCCTCGGGCTGACCCTGGCCAACGTCATCGGCGTGCCGCTGGGCACGCTGCTCGGCCAGCAGGTCGGCTGGCGCGCCACCTTCGGCGTCGTCGCGGTGATCGGCGTCGCCGCCGCCGCGGCCATCGCGAAGCTGGTGCCCCACCAAGGCCGGCCCGCGGAGGCCTCGCTGCGCAACGAGCTCGGCGCGTTCAAGCGGCCGCAGGTGCACCTCGCGCTGGCGATCGTCACGTTCGGACTCGGCGGCGTGTTCGCCTGCCTGTCCTACATCACGCCGATGCTGACCGACGTCGCCGGCTACTCCCCGTCGAACGTCACCCTGCTGCTGTCGCTGGCCGGGGTCGGCATGACGATCGGCAACCTGCTCGGCGGCCGCCTGGCCGACCGCGCGCTGATGCCGGGCCTGTACGCCGCGCTGCTGTCGCTGGCGTGCGTGCTGGGCATCTTCACGATCACGGCGCAGGGCAAGGTCGGCGCGGCGATCACGATCTTCTTCGTCGGCGTCGCCGGGTTCATGATCGGCCCGATGATGCAGGCGCGGATCATGGAGAAGGCGGGCGGCACTCCGTCCCTGGTGTCGGCCGCCGTCCAGTCCGCGTTCAACATCGCCAACTCGATCGGCGCCTACCTCGGCGGTTTGGTGATCGCCGGCGGGCTCGGTTTGGTCGCCCCCAACTGGGTCGGCGCCCTGCTGGCGGTCTTCGGGCTGACACTCGCGATCGTCTCCGGCACCTTGGACCGCCGCGAGGCCCGCGCCGAACGCCGCGAACTCGCGATGGCGTCCTGACGGCCCTCATGCGCCCCAAGGTGGCCTTCGGTGCGTTCAACGCACCGAAGGCCGCCTTGGGTGCGTTCAACGCACCCAAGGCCACCTTGGGGCGTTCGGGGCACCACCTAAGAAGACGCGAACGGGCCGCCGATGATCGTCAGGGCCACGTACAGCACCGCGGCCGCCAGCCCGGCGTAGGTCACGACGTCGACGACCTTGCCGCGGATCGCGAGCAGCCCGGCCCGCTCCGTCGGCAGCACCGCCCGCAGCACCCCGGCGAGGAGGAGCGCGGCGCCGATCAGCGCCGCGCCCTCCCGCCAGTGGTACTGGACGATCCGCACCGCGGCGACGGCCACCACCAGCAGCACCACCGCGAACGGGACCTGCGCGAACCGGGCCGGCCGGCTCCGGCGGTCGTGGACGTCCCGCCGGTCCTCGGTCATCGTCATCGGCCCTGAAGACCCTGGATCGAGCGTTCCGCCGCCTCGACGACGTTGCTCACGAGCATCGCCCGGGTCATCGGCCCGACCCCGCCGGGGTTCGGCGAGATCCAGCCGGCGACCTCGGCCACGTCCGGGTGAACATCGCCGGTGAGCTTGCCGTCCACGTGGGACACGCCGACGTCGAGCACCGCGGCGCCCGGGGCGACCATGTCCGGCGTGATGATCCCGGGCACCCCGGCCGCGGCGACCACGATGTCGGCGCGGCGGACCTCGGCGGCGAGGTCGCGGGTGCCGGTGTGGCACAGGGTCACCGTGGAGTTCTCGCTGCGGCGGGTCAGGAGCAGGCCCAGCGTCCGGCCGACGGTGATGCCGCGGCCGACCACGGTGACGCGCGCGCCGTTCAGCTCGACGCCGTGGCGCTTGAGCAGCTCGATGATCCCGTACGGCGTGCAGGGCAGCGCGCCCCGCTGGCCGAGCACGAGCCGGCCGAGACTGACCGGCGCGAGGCCGTCGGCGTCCTTCTCCGGGTCGATGCGCTCCAGCACGCGGTTCGCGTCGAGGTGCTTCGGCAGCGGCAGCTGGACGAGGTAGCCGTGGCACGCCGGGTCGGCGTTCAGCTCGTCGATGACGGCTTCGAGCTTCTCCTGGGTGATGTCGGCCGGCAGGTCGCGGCGGATCGAGTTGACGCCGATCTTGGCGCTGTCGGCGTGCTTCATCCGCACGTACGAGTGCGACCCCGGGTCGTCGCCGACCAGGACCGTGCCCAGGCCCGGCGTCACCCCCTTCGCGGCCAGTGCCGCGACGCGCGGCTCGAGCTCCGCGAAAATGGCGTTCTTGGTGGCCTTGCCGTCGAGAATCTTCGCCGTCACGACGCCCATTCTGGCAAAGCGGCCCCCGCGCGTCGCTTCCAGGCGCGGGTGGTCGCAGCCCGTAGAGTGATCGTTACCCCCCACGGTCCACTCGCGACGCTGCCCGCGATCAACCTGTGATCTACCGCACGTCGCATCACGCGAGGTCAGACCGGGTGCCACCGGGTCGCCGAGCGGCAAAACCCACATGCGGGGTGCACACGCGCGCGCGAACAGTCAAAATGTCCCCGTGGCACAACCGACGACGCAGCTGAACGCGACCGAGCAGGACACCCTGGTCAAGCAGATCGGCCTTGCCCTGCTCCGTGCCGCCCCACGCGACTGGCGCAAGGTCTCGGCGGAGTATCGAGCCGTCGGGAGGTACCACGAGCTGACCGGCGAGATCGTCACCGAAGACGGCACGGTGCACGAGTGGCTCGCCACCCACGACATCGCGACCTTGTTCGGCAGGCTGCGCGGGGGCATGTACCGCGACGGCCGCGGAACGTGGTTCAACGCGCGCTACCAGCTCGACCACCCGTCCAGCTACAACCTCGAGTACAACCGCGACGAGCCGGTGTGGAACCTCGCGCCGCCGCCGCAGGCCTACTCGGACGAACTGCGGATGTTCCCGCGCACCGAGGAGAACGTGCCCGAGTGGCTGATCCGGCGGATGTCCGGGCTCGGCCCGGAGCAGCCGGGGCCGCACTTCCGGATCGCCCGGATCTTCGACACGATCGGTCCCGCCGGCCGCCCGGTGATCAACCGCCCCGACCTCGAGGTCGAGGAGCAGGACCGGCTGCTGGAGTACCTCGACCACGCGCCGCTGGTCGTCACCGAGCGCGGCTACGACATCGACCGGCTGGCCGCGACGCCCGAGGCCACCGTCCCGGTCGCCTTCCACAGCGACGGCCAGTGGATCTGGCCCGCCGCCGTCAACTTCTACCTCCGCAAGTACGGCGTTTCGCCGGAGTCGGACCTGGTCGAGCACGTCCGGGCGGTCGGCTTCAAGCTGCCGCCGGTCGACGAGCCGACGCTGCAGGCCGCCGGCGCGTACCTGACCCGGGGCAACCAGCCGCCACCGCAGCAGCAGCGCCCGGCCGGGCCGCCGCCGCAGGGGCCGCCGCCAGGTCCGCCGCCCCAGCAGCAGGCGCCCGCGGGCCCGCCGCCGACCATGGTCGCGCCGGCAGTGCCGGCCGGGCCGCCGCAGCAGCACCAGGAGCCGCCCGCGCCGGTGGAAGCGGCGGCGCACGCCCCCGAGCCGGAGGCCCCGGCCGAGGAGCACACCTACGCCGAACAGGCCGAGTTCGCCGAAGAGGGCTACGACGACCAGGAGTTCGACGGCCGCTTCGCCGAGGAGGACTCCTACGGCGAGGGGGAGTACGAACACGCCGCGGGCTCGAACGGCACGTCGCCGGAGCCGGGCCGGGTGCCCGACCTCGAGGAGACCGCGGAGTACGTCCCCGACCAGCCGATCGGACACGGCGAACCGCCGCGCGACGGCGAGGTCCGGCCGACGCACGAGGACGAGGGCGGGTTCGACGGCGAGCAGTTCCCGGAGCCGGCCGGCCACCGCGAGGACGACGGGCACGCCGCGTTCGACGCCGGTACCCACCGGGACGACGAGCCGGCGCACGCGGCGTTCCAGCCGGATCACCAGCTGGACGACGAGCCTTCCCACGCGGCGTTCCTGCCGGGTGAGGCCGAGGCCTCGCACGCCTTCCAGCCGGGTCAGGACGAGCCGGCGCACGCGGCGTTCCCGCCGGCCCGGCCCCGGCCGGACGAGCCGTCGCACGCCGCGTTCGACCCCGGTCCGCCGACCATGATCACCCAGCCCGAGGTGCCCGGCGTGCTGCCGGTGCCGGAACCGACGGCGCCCGAGCCCGCGGAGCCGCCCGCGCCCCGCTCGGGCCGCCGCGCGCTGCGCCGCGAGACCCCGGACCACCCGGTGCTCGCCGGCCTGCAGAGCAAGCTGGACGAGCTCGAGGTGCCCGAAAGCGGCTACAAGCTGGGCGAGCCCGCCGAGCACGGGTGGAGCGTCGAGCAGGTCGACGACGGCTGGCGCGTCGGCTGGTACGACGGCAAGCTCAGCAACCCCGCGGTCTTCGGCGACGCCGAGGACGCGGCCGCGTTCATGCTCGGCAAGCTGCTGCTCAACCCCGAGGGCCACGTGCCCGAGGAGCCGCCCGCGCCGGAACCGGAGCCTGAACCCGAGCCGGAACCGGCGCCGCAGCGGGTCGTCGCGACGCTGTCGCCGGAGGTCGCCACCGGGTCCTACCCGGTCCGCAAGCCGGAGCCGGTGCCCGCCCAGGAGCAGACGGCGTTCACGAGCGCCGAGGAGCTGTTCGGCGACCTCGAGGACGACGAGCCGCCGGCCCCGCCGCGCCGGCCCGTCCCACCCGCGCCGGTCCCGGCCGGGCCGCCGCCGATGGCGCAGCAGCAGGCCGGCCCGCCCCCCGTGGCCCCCGCGCCGCCGCGGCGTGAACCGCCGTCGACGCCGACCGTGCTGGCCGCCCCGGTGTCGCCGGGCGCCCCGCCGGTGCCGCCGCCGGCCGCACCGCCCGTGCCCCCGCGGCGTGAGGAGCCGGCTCGCCCGGCCGCGGCCGTCAACGGCGGTGGTGGTGGCCAGCAGCAGTGGCCGATCGGGCCGATGGCCGGGGAGCCGCCGCTGACGCTGTTCCGTGGCAAGGAGCTGCGCGAGCTGCCCGCGGGCAGCGAGCTGGACCGCTTCGGCGGCCCGAACGGCAACCTGACGTACGCGGCGGGCACGCCGTTCGCCGAGCGGTCGCTGGTGCCCGAGTGGGTGAACCGGCCGTACCACGTCTACCGGGTGCAGCGGCCGCTCGAGGCGCTGGCCGGCGTCGCGATCCCGTGGTTCAACCAGCCGGGCGGCGGGTCGGCGTACCTGCTCCCGGCGTCGATCGAGGAGCTCGTCGCCGAGGGCGACCTGATCGAGCTCGACCCGGGCGAACCCCCGATCGACTGATTTTCCGCGAAGGCCCGGCAGCTCGCCGGGCCTTCGTGCTTTTCAGCGGATGACGAGCCCGTGGGCGGCGGCGAAGGCGATGGCCGTCTCGACGTCCACCTCGGCACCCCGCAGGTTGGCCTGGACCAGGGCGTTCGCGTCGAGGCGCGCGCCGCGCAGATCCGCGCCGTCGAACTTCGCGGCTTGCAGGCGGGCGCCGGTCAGGTCGCTGCCGCGCAGGTCGGCGCCGGCGAGGTCGGCCTCGGTCAGGTTGGCTTCGCGCAACCGCAGCCCGGACAGGCCCAGCTTGCGCAGCCGCGCCTTCGCGAGCGACGCCAGCGAGAGGTCGCATTCGGTGAGGGCGATGCCGCCGAACCCGCACTCGGCGAACGACGAGCCGAGCAGCGAGCACGACGTCCAGCGGCTTTCGACGAGCACCGAGCGGTCGAAGGTGCACGAGCGGAACGCGGAGGCGTCGTGCCGCGAGCGGGCCAGGTCGGCCCGGCTGAACAGGCAGTCGTCGAAGGTGCAGCCGCGCGTGCGCAGCCCGCTCAGGTCCGCGCCGGTGAAGTCGCACCCGGTGAACCGGCGCTTTTCCCACCACTGCCCGGACAACACCGCTTCGCGGTAGTCCTCCCCCGTCTCCAGCACGGGCCCCAGGGTGCCACACCGGTGATCAGAGGTTCGCACCCTGGACGTAGTTCATCGCCTCGATGTACTCGGGCAGTTGCGCGCGGCGCGTCATCTCGGCCTCGTCCAGGTTCTCCAGGCGCGTCTGGATCCACCACAGGTTGCCGAAGGGATCGCGCACGCGCCCGACGCGGTCGCCGAAGAACAGAACCGTCTGGCGAGTCACCTCGGTCGCCCCCGCTTCGATCGCGCGTCGCTGCGTTTCTTCGCTGTCCGGCACGTAAAGCCGCAGGAAGGCCGGAGTGGCGGCCCAGCCGTCCGGCGAGTCGAACGCCATCACGACCGCGTCGCCGATGCGGACTTCCGCGTGGCCGATCTTCCCGTGCTCGCCGACGACGCGGCCGAGCTCTTCGGCGTCGAAAGCGTGCTTCAGGAAGCCGAGCAGGCCGGCGGTGTCGTGGCCGATGATCCACGGCGTGACCGTCGTGTAGCCCTCGGGAACCATGGTCTCCTCCTCAGTCGGTGTGGCTTCGACCGTAAGATCGAAATAGGTCAGTTCCTGACCGCTGCATACTGGGCCCACTGCTGGGCCTGGCGCCGAAAACCGGATGATCTTTCCCGGTCCGCTGACTACGGTGACGCCGTGCCCGACCACGATTACGTCGACCCCTACCTCGCCTCGCTGTACGACACGATGAACCCGCGCGAGAGCAGCGGCGACTTCGCGTTCTACCTGCCGATGATCATGGCGGCGGAGTCGGTGCTCGACGTCGGCTGCGGCACCGGTTCCCTGCTGCACTGGGCCCGCGAGTCCGGCCACGAAGGACGGCTCGTCGGCATCGATCCCGCCGAGGGCATGCTCATCCAGGCCCGTCGCCGGGACGACGTCGAGTGGGTGCACGGCGATTTGTCGACCGGTGCCTGGGACAGCAAGTTCGATTTCGCGGTGATGACCGGGCACGCGTTCCAAGTGCTGCTGACCGACGAGGAGCTGCGGACGGCGTTCGCGGCGATCCACCGCGCGCTGCGGCCCGGCGGCCGGTTCGGCTTCGACACCCGCAACCCCGCCGGACGCGCCTGGGAGCGCTGGACGCCGTCGAACGTCTGGGAAGCCGGCGAGGTGCGGTCGTGGAACGACGCCGGGCCGTTCGAGAACGGGTACGTCAGCTTCACGACGACGTACGAAAGCCCGGGCTGGGACGCACCGCGGTTCAGCGAAAGCACGCTGCGGTTCCTCGATGTGCCTTCCCTGAACGAGTTCATCGGGGAAGCCGGGCTGGTCGTCGACGAGCAGTACGGCTACTGGGACCGCACGCCGGTGACCGCCGACAGCCCGGAGATCGTCACGATCGTGCGGCGCCCGCTCACCTGAAGTCCCGCGACTTCGCCTTGATCCGCATCGGCAGCGCCTCGACGCGGTCGGCCAGCACGCTGACCACGCCGTCGGCCTTCTCCACCACCCCGCGGATCAGCAGCGCCGGGCTCGCGCGCGCGACGCGGTGGTAGCGCTGCCACAGGCCGAGCGTGCAGATCACGTTGACCATCCCCGTCTCGTCCTCGATGTTGAGGAAGGTGACCCCGCCCGCCGTCGCCGGGCGCTGCCGGTGCGTGACGGCGCCGCCGATTAGCACGCGCGCGCCGTCTTCGAGGTCGGCCAGGCCGTTCGCCGGGACGACGCCGAGGGCGTCGAGGCGGTCGCGGATGAACTCGGTCGGGTAGCTGTCCGGCGAGACGCCGGTCGCCCAGACGTCCGCCGCCGCGAGGTCGAGGCCGTCCATCCCGGGCAGCACGGGGGCCTGCGCGCCGACCAGGCCCGGCAGCTTCTCCGGGCGTTCCCCGGCGACGGCGCCCGCGGTCCACAGCGCCTGCCGGCGGTCGCCGCCGAACCCGGCGAACGCGCCGGCCGTGGCGAGCGCCTCGATCTGCGGGGTCTTCAGCCGCACGCGGCGGGCGACGTCGGCCATGTCGGTGAAGTCGCCGTTCGCCTTCCGCTCGGCCACGATCCCCTTCGCCAGCTCCTCCCCGATCATCCGCACGGTGCTCAGCCCGGTGCGGACAGCGTGTCCGTTGTCCGGCAACGGTTCCAGCGTCGCGTGCGGCAGGCTGCGGTTGATGTCGGGGCCGTGCACGGTGACGCCGTGGCGCCGCGCGTCGGCGACCAGCGACTGCGGTGAGTAGAAGCCCATCGGCTGCGCGCGCAGCAGGCCCGCGAGGAACGCGTCCGGGTGGTAGTGCTTGAAGTAGGCGCTCGAAAACACCAGGTGCGCGAAGCTCAGCGCGTGGCTTTCCGGGAAGCCGAAGTTCGCAAACGCCTTGAGCTTCAGGAAGATCTTCCCGGCCAGCTCCGCTTCGACGCCGTTCGTGGCGGCGCCGTCGAGGAAGCGCTGACGCAGCCTCTCCATCTTCCGGTCCGAGCGCTTCGACCCCATCGCGTGCCGCAGCTGGTCGGCCTCCGCCGCGGTGAAGTTCGCGACGTCCAGGGCGATCTGCATCATCTGCTCCTGGAACAGCGGCACGCCCTTGGTCTTGTGCAGCGCGTTCTCCAGCAGCGGGTGGTCGTAGTCCCATTCTTCGCGGCCCTGCTTGCGGCGGATGTACGGGTGCACCGAGCCGCCCTGGATCGGGCCCGGCCGGATCAGCGCCACCTCGACGGCGAGGTCGTAGAACTCCCGGGGTTCGAGGCGGGGCAAGGTCGCCAGCTGGGCCCGGCTCTCCACTTGGAACACGCCGATCGCGTCGGCGCGGCAAAGCATGTCGTAGACCTTCTGGTCGGTGAGGTCCAGCTCGGCGAGGTCGATCTTCTCGCCCTTGTACTCCTCGACGAGGTCGAGCATGTAGTGCAGCGCCGAGAGCATGCCGAGGCCGAGCAGGTCGAACTTGACGAGCCCGGCGGCCGCGCAGTCCTCCTTCTCCCACTGGATGACGCTGCGGTCGGCCATCCGCGCCCACTCCACCGGCACGACCTGGCTCACCGGCTCGTGGCACATGACCATCCCGCCGGAGTGGATGCCGAGGTGGCGCGGGAAGTCCTCGAGGGCGAGCGCGAGCTGGACGACGTCGTCCGGGATGTCGTGGTCGTGGTCCTTTTCGGTGCTGCGCAACGATCCCCAGCGGTCGATCTGCTTGCTCCAGGCGTCCTGCTGGCCCGGCGAGTACCCGAGCGCCCGCGCGGCGTCGCGGACCGCCGACCGGGCACGGTAGGTGATCACGTTCGCGACCTGGGCGGTTCTCAGGCGGCCGTGCTTCTCGAAGACGTACTGGATGGCCTCCTCGCGACGGTCGGACTCGATGTCGAGGTCGATGTCCGGATAGCCGTCGCGGTCCGGGGCGAGGAAGCGCTCGAAGAGCAGCTTGTTGGCCACGGAGTCGACCTTCGTGATGCCGAGCGCGTAGCAGACGGCCGAGTTCGCGGCCGAACCCCGGCCCTGGCAAAGGATCTTGTGGTCGTTGCAGAACCGGACGATGTCCCAGACGATCAGGAAGTACCCGGGGAAGCCGAGTTCCTCGATGATCTCGAGTTCGTGCTCGATCTGTTCTGTTGCCTTCTCTTCGTGCTCTTTGCCTCCGAAGCGCTCCTTCGCGCCTTCGCGGGTGAGTTCGCGGAGGTAGGTCGTCTCGGTGTGGCCCGCGGGGACGTCGAAGGGCGGCAGTTTCGGGGCGATCAGCTCGAGCGGGAACGCGCATTCCATGCCGAGGAGGGCGGAACGGCGGACGGCACCGGGGTAGCGCCGGAACAGGACGTCCATTTCGGCGCCGCTGCGGAGGAAAGCCGTCCCGGCCGCGGGCAGCCAGCCTTCGAGTTCGTCGATGCCGCGACGGGCCCGGATCGCGGCGAGGGCGTCGGCGAGCGGGGCGCGTTCGGGCCGGGCGTAGTGCGCGGCGGTGGTGGCCACGGTCGGGAGGTGCAGTTCTTCGGCGAGCTTCGTCAGGACGTCGTTGTGCGTGCTGTCGAGCGGCTGGCGGTGGTCGGTGAGCTCGACGTAGACGTTGTCACGGCCGAAGCGGTCGACGAGGTTCTTCAGCGCTTCGGCGGCGGCCGCCGGGCCGTGCGTGACGAGGGCGGAGCGCACCGCGCCTTTGCGGCAGCCCGTGAGGACGACGCACTGCCCGGCGACCTCCTCGGCGACCGCGCCGAGGTCGTAGCGGGGTTTGCCTTTTTCGGCGTCTTCGTGGATCTGGCCGGCGGTGATGGCGCGGCAGAGGGCCCGGTAGCCCTGGTCGCCGCGGGCGAGCAGCAGGAGGTGCTCGCCTTCGGGGTCGGCGACGCCGTTCTGCGGGGTCTGGAGGCCGAAACTGAGCTCGGTGCCGAAGACGGTGTTGACGCCGAGCTCGCGCGCGGCCTCGGCGAAGCGGACGACGCCGTACATGCCGTCGTGATCGGTGAGGGCGATGGCGTCGAGCTGCAGGCGCGCGGCTTCCTCGACGAGCTCTTCGGGGTGGCTGGCGCCGTCGAGGAAGCTGAAGTTGGAGTGGCAGTGCAGTTCGGCGTAGGGGACGCGGACGGTCTCGCCGCCGTCGTCGTTGCGCCGGGTGGGGAGGTTTTGTGGCCGCTGGTAGGCCTCGCGCTTGCGACTCCAAGCGGGGCTGTCACCGTGGTCGCCGGGAGGCACCCCGCCGGCGAGGGTGCGGGCGAGGTCCTTCCAGCGGACGGGTGGGTTGTTCCAGCCCATCTAGCGACTCCCGGGCTCACGGTCTTCGGTGTGGGGGTGGAGTTGCGCGTCTCGGGCTTCCGGTGGTGAAGCCTGGTCGGCGGCCCCGGCATCCCGGCGGCGGTGCCAGTTGCTGGGGTGGTTCCAGCGGCTCCGGGCTTCGGCTTCGGTCATGGGCTAGGTGGGCGGGTCATCCACCGCTGCTTGCGTGCGCCGCTTCGGGTTCCGCTCAGCAGGCCCGCTCAGGCGGCAGCCGTTCTCCTGCGACGAGCGCGGAACCGGGAGCGCGATCACCGGGCACACCCACTCCTCTTCCAGTTCGGGCTGCTGGGCAGGTAGCTGCCCGCGGACCGACCACCTCTCCGGTTCAGGCTGGGGAGCGGGTACTTCGCGCAGCCATTCGCGCTCTTCTTCGGCCCGGCGGGGTGTTGCCCCCGGTTCGGCGCGCAGCCAGGCTCGGAGCTTTCGTGCGTAGTCCTCGTCCATGCTCAGTCGTACACTCCCTCGACCGTCCACAGTGGATTTTCCGTGCCCGCGCAGTGCACCAGCACCGCGTCGGGCGGGTCGTCCGGCTCGCCCGCGAGCAGCAGCTGCAGCCGTGCTCGCCGCGGGCCCGGTCTTCGGCGGTCGCCCGCCAGCGGCCACGGCCCCGCCCACCCCACGACCTCCCGGTGCGGGCCGCCGGTGATGCTCAGCCCGCGCGGGACCGCCGTGAGCTCATCGCGCGCCGTGATGCCCACCGGCCGGCCCTCGGCGTCGAAGACCTGCGCCGGCACCGGGCGGTCGAGGACCGTCGCCGGGGACGGCGCCGGCAGCCGTCCCGGCCAGGTCGCGTCGGCCGGCGTCGTCCGCTCGCGCGGGTCGCCCCACGGCACCAGCCGGACGCGGCCCGCCGGGTCGCGGCCGCCGTCGAGCACCGGCGTCACCACTCCTTCCGGCCCGAGCAGCCCCTGGACCCGCACGAACGCCCGCGCCGCGCGCTCGTCTTCCTCGTCGGAACGACCGTTCTGCCACAGGTCGAGCTGCAGCGACCGCCCTTCGACGACCTCCTCGGGCTCCAGCCGCAGCCGCACCACGCCGGACGTCGGACGCCGGCCCGGCGCCGCGCGCAACCAGCCTTCGAACTGCCAGCGCACGCGATCGGCGACCCCGGCGGGCGTCAGCGGTTCCGCGCACCGCCACGCGCGGCCGAGGTGTTCGCCCTCTTCGGTGACGGCGTAGATGCCAAGCCGCGTGCACGCCAGGCCGTGCCCGGCCAGGCCGGCGCAGAACCGCGTCGCGAGGCCCTTGGCGAGGAACGCCGCGACGTCGACCCGCTCGACGACCGGATCGAACTCTTCGGCCAGCGTCAGTTCGGGCGGCGGGCGGCGCCGCAGCGGCGGACGTTCGGAGCGGCCCCGCGCCAGCCGGTGCGCGAGCACGCCGGCGGCGCCGAACCGGTTGACGACGTCGCGTTCCGGGAGTTCGGCGAACGCGCCGAGCGTCCGCAGCCCGAGCCGGCGCAGCAGGTCGACGAGCTCCGCGCGCTCGGCGCCGGGCTGGTCGAGCTCGGTGACGGGCAGCGGGGCGAGGAACTCGGCGACGCGCCCGGTTTCGACGAACTCCCCGCGCCGCGCGGCGAGCGTCGCGGCGAAGAGCCCTTCGGCGACGCCGACCTGACACTCGACGCCCGCGGCGGCGGACACTTCGTCGACGAGCCGTTCGACGAGGGCGTGCTCCCCGCCGAAGTACCCGGCGGCCCCGGCGACGGGGACGGCGACGAGCCCCGGCCGCACGACCTCGACCCCGACGACGAGCGCCTCGACAGCTCGGGCGACGGCTTCGAAGAGCCGAGCGTCCCGGCCGTCGTCGGCGGCGAAGACGGCCAGGTCCGGACAGTTCGACTGCGCTTCCCGCCGCCGCGTCCCCCGCCGGACACCGTTCCGCCGGGCGACGGCATTGCCGGCGACAACGCGGTTCGCGCTGAAGACGGCAGCGGGCTCGGTGACGGCCACGCCGCCGACGGCGGCAGCGGCGACGACGGGCCAGTCGGGGCACCAGAGGACGAGCATCCGGGTGGGGAGATCGGCGGACCGCCGTTGCGCGGGGACGGTCATGCGGCCTCCCCGCGCGGGCCGCGAACGACCGCCGGGCGGACGTGACGGAGAGGTCGACACGCGTGATTGGGGAGTCGACACGCGTGATTGAGCGGTCGACACGCGTGTTTGGAGGGTCGACTCGCGCACCTGGAGGGTCGACTCGCGCACCTGGAGGGTCGACTCACGTACCCAGAGGGTCGACTCACGTACCCAGAGGGTCGACTCGCGCACCCAGAGGGTCGACTCGCGCACCCGGAGAGTCGGCTCGCGCACCCAGAGGGTCGACTCGCGCACCCGGAGAGTCGGCTCGCATACCCAGAGGGTCGGCTCGCGTACCTGGACGGTCGGCTCGCGTGATTGGGGAGTCGACTCGCGTGATTGGGCGGACGACACGCGTGTCTGGGTGGACGACACGGCGTTGGGTGCGGTCGGGCTGGGGCGGGGGTCCACTTTGGACGGGACGTCATGCCGTGGCCTCCTCGCGGAGGCCCGGAGCCGGGACCGCGGGATCCGGCGTCTCGGCGGGGCCCGGGAGGGCGAGCGAAGCCGAGACCGGGCGGGCCGCCGCGCCGCGGCCGTGGGCCCGCACCTCGACCCGGCGCTCACGCAAGTGGCCGTAGCCGTCCGCAAGACCGGACCACGCCGAAAACCGGCACGACAGCTCGACGTCCGCCCCCGGCCAAGCGCCGGAGGCCAGCAGCACCGCCCCGCGGTGCCGGGTCCGGGCCGACAACCGCCGCGCCACGGCGGCCTGGACCGTCTCCGAACGGACCGCCACCACGTCCACGCCGTCCAGCAGCGCCGCGACCACCGCCGGGAGCTCCGCCCCCGGACGCGGGACCAGCGCCACCCGGGCGAGGTCCACGCCGTACTCGGCCGCCGCCGCCAGCCCCAGCGACGGCATGCCGACCACGGCCGCCCACGAGCCGGCGGCCGTCGCCTCGGCGAGCAGCGCCACCAGCAGCGACGTGCTCCCGTGGACCGCCACCGTGCTCCCGCGCCGGAGCCCGGCCGAGGGCAGCAGCCCGGCGAGCGCCGGGGCGACCGGGAGCACCTTCCCCGTCGCCCGCGCACGCTCGGCCTGCGCCGCGACCCGGCTCGCCGTGCTGACCCCGGGCAGGGCCGCCAGCCGGGCCACCGGCGGCTCCACCACAGCGGTCACCGCACGCACCTCCCCACCACGGACTAGGCCGGCGGTCGGGCCTCTCCCAAAACACGACCGACGGCACTGGTTCGCCGCGGGGAAGGCGGCGGTTCCACGTCGAACACCTGTTCGACATGGACAAGTCAACCGTGAACCACCCGAGGTGTCAAGTCACCCACTGGTGGGGTACGAACCCTGGAACGCCAGCCGCGAATCGGCCTCCGCGGCAAGCCGTGAGAGCTCGTCGTCCAGGGCCATGAACGTCTCCCACGGCGGGCCGCCGAGCCGCGCGACGACCCGATCCTCCAGGTCCGGGACCCGCTTCGCCTTCCACACCTTGTCCGCCAGGCTGACGAGCAGATCCTCGACCGCCACGTCGGGAGCGGACCACGAGCCGTGCGTCCGCGCGAACCGCGCCCAGTCCTCGGAGACCCCGTGGGACACCAGCAACGCGTAGCCGGCCGGCTCGTGCGCGGACCCCGGCCCGGACAGTTCCGAGCGCGACGTCGTGCACCACCCGCAGGTGCGCACCGAGCCGCGGCGGCGCGCCCAGCGTCTCCAGCAACTGCCGGGCCCGCGACGGCAGCGGAGCGAATCCGGGGGCGTCCAGCGCGGCGCGCAGCAGATCGGTCACCCCGCCAACGTAATGAACTTGCCCGCGCCGAGCCGTGATCGCTAGACACATCCGCGTGGAGCTCACCGAAGCCCGGCCCGAAGACTGCCCGGAACTGCTCGTCCTGCAACGCTGCTGCTGGGTCCAGGAGGCCGTCCTCAACGACACCCTCGACATCCCCGCCCTGCACGAAACCCTCGAGGACGTCCGCGACTGGACGAAGACCTGGTCGGTGTGGGTCCTGCGCGACGAGCACCGGCTGGTCGGCGCGGTGCGTGCCCGCCTCGAAGGCGACTGCTGGGAGCTGGGCCGGCTGATGGTCGCGCCGGACTTCGCCGGCCGCGGGCTCGGCCGCCGGCTGCTCGAACACGCCGAGGCGCAGGCGCCCGCCGAGGCACGCCGGTTCGCTCTCTTCACCGGCGCCCGGAGCACCCGCAACATCACGCTCTACCAGCGGGCCGGCTACCGGCTCACCGACGCACCCGGCGCCGGCGGCCACATCAGCGGCGCCGTCTACCTCGAGAAAGACGTCACGCAGCGCTAAAAACCCGGTCCGCCCGCCTGACGCTGCGGTGTCGGCTAGATTCGCCGGTGGACTTCTGGGGGTGAGCGATGACCGGACGACCGGTTCTGTGGATCGCCGGAGCGCTGGTCGCCGCGGGCGCGGTGGCGGCCGTCGTGCTCACCGCGGGCGGCGGGGTGCCCGGCGCGAAGGCCGCGGCCCCGGGGCCGACGACGATGGGCGCGGAGTGGCGATCGTTTCGCGCCGACGTCACCGGGATCCGGCCGGGCACGGACGACGTCAGCCTGTTCGTGCAGGTCGCGCTGCCCGGCAAGGACCCCGGCTGCGTCCGGGAGCCACGCATCGAACAGATCGTGGAGACCAAGACCGACGTCCGCGCCGACGTCGTCTACTCGACCCGGCCCGCGGCGGGCGGCTGCCAGGACAAGGTGCCCGCCGAGCTGCGGCTGGCCACGTCCACCCCGGTCGCGGACCGCACGGTGATCCTCAACGGCGACAACGGCAACGCCTGGCACAAGCTCGGTGCCGGCTGGGGGCACTGCGCTCCCCAGGGCACCTGCGTCCCGCCCGCCGACCACTGCGACCCGGCGTGGATCGGCGCCGCGGTGTCCGCGACGGGCGCCGAGAGCGCGGGCACCACCCGCGTCTGCGACCCGAACTGGCTGGTCCTCGACCTGCTGGTGCGCCAGACCGACCCGCCCGCCCGCTCGGTTTTCCGCTGGAGCGATTCGGGCTGGACGTCGTTCGCGCAGGTCAAGTCGGCCGGCTGCCCGGAGATCCGGGCGGCCGAACCGAAGTTCCCCGTCGCGCTCTGCAAGGCGCTGCCCGCGCCGGCTTAACGCAGCTTCTTGACGATCTCCGCGCCGACCGCCTTCACCGCGTCGTCGGTCTCCTGCTGCGGCATGGGCGAGTTCGAGAAGAACCCCTTGTCCCAGCCGGACACCTCGACGATCACGACCGTGGTGCCCTTCAGGACGTGCAGTTCGGATCCGCTGAAGGCGCTCTTCGTGACCAGCCGGACCAGCACCGCCTTGTCGCCGACGCCCTTCACGTCCGTCGGCGGGACCTCCGGGGCGATCGGCAGGTACAGGTGGTTCGCCGAATCCCGCGCGTTCTCCCCGGAGTACGCCGTGATCCGCACGCTCAGCGTGGCGTCGCGGACGTTCTCGTCGGGGCCGGGCTTCCAGCTGCAGTTGACCTGTTTCAGGCCGGGCGCGTTCGCGGTGCCCGGGCCGCCCAGCGCGAAACTCGGGAAGCCCGCCTTCTCCAGCGTCTGGGCCGGCACCTGGCACTCGGCGGGCACCGGCGACGACGACGGTGCCGCGCCGGTGCTCGCGAAGTAGCCGCTCGCGAAGATCCCGAGCGGGATGCCCGCGCCGAGCAGCACCACCACGCCGATGACGATCCCGAGGATCAGCCCGGTCCGCTTCTTCTTCGGCGGCTGCTGCATGGGCCTGCCGTAGCCCGGATATCCCTGGTACCCGGGCGGCGGGTAGCCGGGCCGCTGGGGATACCCCGGCGGCCCCTGCTGCCCGTAGCCCGGCTGACCCGGTCCGTACGGCGGTGGTTGCTGCATCGAGCCCTCCCTCTCGAAGCGAAGCCGGGGTCAGTGCGCGAAGTGGCGCGTCCCCGTCAGGTACATCGTGACGCCCGCCTTCTCCGCGGCCGCGATCACCTCGGCGTCGCGGACCGAGCCGCCGGGCTGCACGATCGCCCGCACACCGGCCTCGACCAGCACTTCCAGGCCGTCCGGGAACGGGAAGAACGCGTCGGACGCGCCTACCGAACCCTTGGCCCGGTCGCCCGCCCGCGAGACGGCCAGCCGCGACGAGTCGACGCGGTTGACCTGGCCCATGCCGACGCCGACGGTCGCGCCGTCCGTGGCCAGCAGGATCGCGTTCGACTTGACCGAGCGCAGCGAACGCCACGCGAACTCGAGGTCGCGCAGGGTCTGCTCGTCGGCCGGGGTGCCGGTGGCCAGCTGCCACGACGCCGGGTCGTCGCCGGGCGCGTTGATCGCGTCGACGGTCTGCACGAGCACGCCGCCGGAGATCTGGCGGAACTCGATCGGGGCCGGGTGGGCGATCTCCGGCAGCTTCAGCAGCCGGATGTTCTTCTTGCGCTGCAGGACCTCCAGCGCCTCGGCGTCGAAGTCCGGCGCCAGGACGACCTCGGTGAAGACCTCGGCGATCTGCTCCGCGGCCTCGCGGCTGACCGGCCGGTTCGTCGCGATGACGCCGCCGTAGGCCGAAACCGGGTCGCACGCGTGCGCCTTGCGGTGCGCCTCGGCGATGTCGGTGCCGACCGCGATGCCGCACGGGTTGGCGTGCTTGATGATCGCGACGGCAGGCCCGTCGAAGTCGAACGCGGCGCGGCGGGCGGCGTCGGTGTCGACGTAGTTGTTGTAGGACATGGCCTTGCCGTGCAGCTGCTCGGCGTGCGCCAGGCCGGCCCGGTGTCCCTTGTACAGCGCCGCCTTCTGGTGCGGGTTCTCGCCGTAGCGCAGCACCTCGCCGCGTTCCCAGCTGATGCCGGAGAAGTCCGGGAAGCCGGAGTCGTCCGCGGGCGCGTAGACGTTGGAGAACCAGGACGCGACGGCGATGTCGTAGGACGCCGTGTGCGCGTACGCCTGCGCGGCCAGGCGCTTGCGGTCGGCGAGGTCGAAGCCGCCGTCGGCGACGCGCTCCAGAACCCAGCCGTAGCGGGCCGGGTCGACGACGACCGCGACGCTGCCGTGGTTCTTCGCCGCGCCGCGGACCATGGCCGGGCCGCCGATGTCGATGTTCTCGACGCAGTCCTCGGGGCTCGCGCCGGAGGCGACGGTCTGCGTGAACGGGTAGAGGTTCACGACCAGCAGGTCGAACGCCGCGATGTCCAGCTTGCGCAGCTGCTCGACGTGGTCGGGATTGCCCTGGTCGGCGAGCAGCCCGGCGTGCACGTTCGGGTGCAGCGTCTTGACGCGGCCGTCCAGCGACTCGGGGAAGCCGGTGACGTCTTCGACCGGCGTGACCGGGACACCCGCGTCGGCGATGGCCTTCGCCGTGCCGCCGGTGGAGACGATCTCGACGCCGGCCGCGTGCAGGCCGGTCGCGAGGTCCAGCAGGCCCGCCTTGTCCGAGACGCCGATCAGCGCCCGGCGGACCGGGCGCCGTCCCAGGTCAGTGCTCACGAAATGTCACCTTTCGTCCGTCCACGGTGCAGCCACCGCGGCCGAGTCGCTCGATCGTTTCCACCAGCAGCCTGCGTTCGACGGCCTTGATCCGTTCGTGCAGGACGTCTTCGGTGTCGTCGTGCTCCACGACGACGGCCTCCTGGGCGATGATCGGCCCGGTGTCGACCCCGGCGTCCGCGAAGTGCACGGTCGAGCCGGTGACCTTGACCCCGGCTTCCAGTGCGTCGCGCACCGCGTGCATCCCGGGGAACGACGGGAGCAGCGCCGGGTGCGTGTTGACCACCGTGAACCGGCCGAGGAACTCGCCCCCGAGGATCTTCATGAACCCGGCGGAGACGACCAGGTCGGGCTGGTAGGCCGCGACGGCCTCGGCGAGCGCCTTGTCCCAGGCGGCGCGGTCGGGGTGGTCGGCGACGCGGACCGTGAACGACGGGATGCTCACGCGTTCGGCGCGGGTGAGGGCCTCGATGCCGGTGCGGTCGGCGCCGACGGCGACGACCTTGGCCGGGAAGCCGGACCGCCCGGTGGCGTCCAGCACCGCCTGCAGGAGGGTGCCGGAGCCCGACGCGAGCACGACGAGCTTCACCGGAGTGGGCAGGTCCAACCGTTGAGACAGAGCGGGCTCCTTGCCGCGGGCGGTGCGCAGCCGGGCGCACGGCGCTTCACCAGGTCACGCCAACCCTAACGGTCGGTCCCGTCCGCCTCGACGTCGCCGCAGGTCTCGGTGCCTCCGGTCACAGCCGCGTCGTCTTCCGGGACGTCCTCGACCCGATCTTCGAGGCCGAGTTCGGCGTCGGCCTCGGCTTCGAACTCCGCGTCCTCGTCGGGTTCTTCCTCCGAAGGCTCTTCGTCCTCTTCGGACTGTTCGAGCTCCGCGACGGCTTCGGCTGCTTCGTCGACGTCGACCTCGTCGGCGTCTTCGAAGGCCTGGTTGTCCTCGAGCGCTTCGGGCGGTGCCGGCGGCTCGTGCTCGCCCGCGAAGAACGCGACGAACGAGCCCGGGATGACGATCCAGCAGAACGCGACGACCGACGCGACGCCGACCGGCACGCTCACCGGGTCGAACGGGCCGTCGCCGAGCCGCCCGCCCGACAGCGAGCCCAGCAGGACGCAGCCGAGCGCGACCACCGCGCCGGCCACCGCGACCGCGCGGATGCGCTGCGCCGGGTCCGCGTCGGCTTTGCGCAGCGACCAGCCGACGAGCAAGCCGGTCGCCGCGGGCAGCGCCAGCAGCGCCGGCCACCACGCCGCGTGGTGCTCCGGCAGGCCGCCGAGCAGCGGGATGCCGGGCACGGCGCCGCCGCGGTAGCCGAACATCCCGACGTTCAGGTCGCCGATCGAGAAGCCGGGGCCGGTGACGAACGACAGCACGGCCGTCATGGCGTTCGGCAGGTACAGCACCGACAGCAGGAACATCCCGAAGCTGCTCCCGAACGCCGGCTCGTACATGTCGGCCACCGTCCGCCACGACAGCGCGGTCGCGACGGTGAACACGACGGCACCGCAGGTCACCAGCACCGCGAGGCCCAGCGCGCCGGCCCGCAGCCCGCGCAGGGCGAGGAGGTCGAGGCGGTCGGCGACGACGTCCGGCACCCCGCAGCACCGGACGATGCCCGCGGCCGAGGCCGCCGCGGCGAGCAGGCCGGGCACGACGAAGGCGGTCAGCGGGTTCGCCGTCACCGGCGAGCCCTGCGCGCAGAAGGCGATGACGAGCCCGAACAGCGCGTGCGCGCCGGTGATCGTGACGAACACCGGCAGTGCCTCGCGAGGTGACCGGCAGCCCAGCCGCACGGCGGCGCCGGACGCCGTCCGCGCGGCCAGCGCGAGCGCGCCCAGCGTCGGCAGCAGCGGCAGCACGCCGAGCGGGTGCCCGCCGACGTCGAGGCGCACCTGGTGCGCGGCGAGCCAGCCGGGCCCGGCGGCCAGCAGCACGCCGGTGCCGGAAAAGACGGTGCGGCCGGCGGTGAGGGTGACCAGCGTCAGCACGGTCGCGACGGCGGCGTAGCCGGTGACCAGCGGGCCGAGGGCGGCGGCGAGCAACACCCGCACCCGCGCCGCCCGGGACGGCTCGACGTCGGGTCCGAGGTCGCCCACCGGCTCCTCGCGGGAGTCGGCGAGCAGGTCCATGATCCGCACCCTGACATCCGGGCTGGTCCATCCGGGTGAGCCACGCCGCCGCCCGCCGGCGTGGGGAAGCTAACCCACCCGGACGGGTAACGCCGGAATGCAAACACCCGCTGTGACACCGAGCGTCACAGCGGGTGTTTCGACGGACTGCGTCAGTTCGACTTGCCGAAGCCGCCCGGCGGCGTACCCGGGTTGTTGTCCGACGGCGGCTGCTGGAAGAACGAGCCCTGCTGCGGGGCGTACGTCGTGGCCTGCTGCCCCGGCGGCGGTGTGGTCGACGGCGGGTTCGGCGAGCCGTACTGGCCCTGCGGGAACGGCGCCCCCGACGGCTCCCCGGTCTGGGCGGCCGGACCCGGCCCGTGCCCCGGCTGCTGCTGGCCGTACTGCTGCCCGGGCTGGCCGTACTGCTGCTGGCCCGGCTGGCCGTACTGGCCACCGTAGGACGGGCCGGCGGGCTTCGCCGCCGGCGGCTTGAGCACGCCCTGGTCGATCAGCAGCGCGGCGACGGCGGCGGCCATCTGCAGGATGCCCAGGATCAGGATGACGGTGACGATGCCGGGCGACGTCTGCATCCCGATCAGCTGGTCCAGGACGTAGAGCGCGCCGAGAACGCTGAACAGCGCCGCGAACGGCAGCGTTTTCGGGCCCTTCGGCAGCGCGTGCATCGCGGCGAGCAGGCCGCCGCCCAGCAGGAACACGCCGCCGAGGCCGACGTCACCGGAGTCGGAGAAGCCGAGGAAGTACTGGACGATGCCGAAGACCGCGACGCCGAGCGCAAGCATCAGCGGCAGGTTGTGCGTCAGGTTCGCGACACCCCCCGACGGCGCCTGGTGCGAGTGGGACGGCGGCTGCTGCGCCGGGAAGCCACTGGACGGCGGTCCGGGGGGCTGCTGGCCGCCACCCTGCTGGGGGTAGCCGGGCCCACCGCTGGGGAAGGTCATCGGATGCACTCCTGTCGGTTCGACCGGCACTCCGGGGTACGAGGGACACCCGGGGGAAGACGAGGCGGCTTGCGTGCGCCGAACGCTAGCGCACTACGAGGCCACCGACCCATCAGACGCATGAATACCTCGGGAGGTTTCGTCCCGAAACGCGGAAAGGCCGGGCACCTCGGCGGTGCCCGGCCTCACCAGGAGTTACTTACCCGTCTTCACGGGGGTCCGGGGGCAAGCCCCCGGCCCCGGGGGCTTGCCCCCGGGATGACACAGCCCTCAGCCGAGGTTGTTGTACAGCTCACGCGCGAGGACGGCGGTCTCGCTCGGGGTCTTGCCGACCTTGACGCCGGCGGCCTCGAGGGCCTCCTTCTTCGCGGCCGCCGTGCCGGAGGAGCCGGAGACGATGGCGCCCGCGTGGCCCATGGTCTTGCCCTCGGGCGCGGTGAAGCCCGCGACGTAACCGACGACCGGCTTCGTCACGTTCTCCTTGATGTAGGCCGCCGCGCGCTCTTCGGCGTCGCCACCGATCTCGCCGATCATCACGATGACCTTGGTCTCGGGGTCCGCCTCGAACGCCTCGAGGGCGTCGATGTGCGTGGTGCCGATGATCGGGTCACCGCCGATGCCGACCGCGGTGGAGAAACCGATGTCCCGCAGCTCGTACATCATCTGGTAGGTCAGCGTGCCGGACTTCGACACGAGGCCGATCTGGCCCGCGCCGGAGATGTCGGCCGGGATGATGCCGGCGTTCGACTTGCCGGGGCTGATCACGCCGGGGCAGTTCGGCCCGATGATCCGGGTCGTGCCGCCCTTCGCGACCGCGTGCGCCCAGAAGTAGGCCGAGTCGTGCACCGGGATGCCCTCGGTGATGACGACAGCCAGCGGGATCTCGGCGTCGATCGCCTCGACGACCGCGTCCTTCGCGAACTTCGGCGGCACGAAGATGACCGACACGTCGGCGCCGGTCTCCTTGATGGCCTCTTCGACCGTGCCGAAGACCTTGAGGTCCTTGCCCTCGATGGTGACCGTCTGGCCGGCCTTGCGGGCGTTGACGCCACCCACGATGTTCGTGCCGGACTTCAGCATCTTGGTCGCGTGCTTCATGCCCTCGGAGCCGGTGAGCCCCTGCACGATGACCTTGCTGTTCTCGTTGATGAAGATCGACATCTCACGCACCTGCCGCGGCGAGCTCAGCGGCCTTGTCGGCCGCGTTGTCCATTGTGTCCACCACGGTGACCAGCGGGTGGTTCGCGTCGGCCAGGATCTGGCGACCCTCGACGACGTTGTTGCCGTCCAGGCGGACGACCAGCGGCTTGGCGGCCTCGTCGCCCAGGATCTTCAGGGCCTCGACGATGCCGTTCGCCACCGCGTCGCAGGCGGTGATGCCGCCGAAGACGTTGACGAAGACGCTCTTCACGTCGGTGTCGTTGAGGATGACGTCCAGCCCGGCCGCCATGACCTCGGCCGACGCGCCGCCGCCGATGTCGAGGAAGTTCGCCGGCTTCACGCCGCCGTGCTTCTCGCCCGCGTACGCCACGACGTCCAAAGTGGACATGACGAGGCCCGCGCCGTTGCCGATGATGCCGACCTGGCCGTCGAGCTTGACGTAGTTGAGGTTCTTGGCCTTGGCCTTCGCCTCGAGCGGGTTCTCCGCGTCCTTGTCCACCAGGGCCTCGTGGCCCGGCTGGCGGAAGTCCGCGTTCTCGTCGAGGGTGACCTTGCCGTCGAGGGCGATGATCTTGTCCTGCGGGTCGCGGACCAGCGGGTTGACCTCGACCAGGGTGGCGTCCTCGGAGACGAAGGTCTCCCAGAGCTTCACGACGACGTCGGCGGCCTCGTCGATGATGTCGGCCGGGAAGTTGCCGGCCTTCAGGATCTCGAGCGCCTTCGCCTTGTCGACACCGGTGATCGAGTCGACCGGGATCTTGGCGAGCGCCTCGGGGCGCTCGACGGCGAGCTGCTCGATCTCCATGCCGCCCTCGGACGACGCCATCGCCAGGAAGGTCCGGTTGGACCGGTCCAGCAGGAAGGAGAAGTAGTACTCGGACGAGATGTCCGAGGCTTCGGCCACGAGCACGCGACGCGTGATGTGGCCCTTGATGTCGAGGCCGAGGATGGCTTCCGCCTTCTCCTTCGCCTCGTCGGGCGTCTGGGCCAGCTTGACGCCGCCCGCCTTCCCGCGGCCGCCGACCTTCACCTGCGCCTTGACGACGACCTGGTTGCCGATCTGCTCCGCGGCGGCTTTGGCTTCTTCGGGGGTGCTAGCCACCGAGCCCGGCAGAACCGGTACTCCGTGGGCGGCGAAGAGATCCCTCGCCTGGTACTCGTAGAGGTCCACTACTCCAGTCTCCTGACGACACGCCACTGCAGGTGGTCCGCGACCGGACCGCGCTGTCGGACCAGTCGAGGTTAGCGACCTGCGCAGACGCCGGGGACTCCGCACCTGGTGAAGTCGGTCACCGTGCGCGGTCAGACGGTGCGTCCGCGGTGTGAGACCGCCCACCGACGAGCCATTTCACGGTTTCTTCCGGCGTTCCGAAGTCCTCGGCCGTGAAGAGGCGGACGTCGTCCAGAAGGGCTTTCAAGTTCGGGGGAGGCAGCTCCCCGAGCACGCCGACGGCGTCCGGGTCCTCCTGCTCGGCGGTGCGGAGGATCTGCTCGACGGTGTCCAAGGGGCCGGCGTGGACGACCTCCATGCCTTCGTCGCGCAGCACGCGGCCCCACGCGACGGCGGCCGGATCGGGGCGGGCGAACTCGACGACGAGCACCCGCGGCCGCTCACGGCGCACGGCGTCCGCCGGCGACCGACACGCCCGCCGCGACGAGCAGCGCGGCCACGGCGGCGAGGGCGAGCCAGAAGCCGGTCGACGGGCTCGCGTCGCCGAGGGCGCCGCCGACGAGCGGCAGTTCCGCGGCGTGCAGCGCGGCGAGCAGGGCGGCGCCGGTCAGCAGGGCCGCCGCGGGCTTCGGCCGGGACCGCAGCGCCAGCGCGGCCGCGCCGAGGACGACCACGACGGCGGTCAGCAGCCCCCACGAAGGCGTGTCGAAGTTCGACCAGAGCCCGGGCGCGACGTAGCCGGGCACGCTGAACACGGGGAGCCCGAACGCGGCGACGGCCAGCACCCCGCCGGCGACGACGGGCGTGAGCACGTTCTTGCCCGGCTCGGTGCCGGTGTCGGCGTCTTCGCGTTCGACGACACCGGTCCCGACGGCGGCGAGCGCGACGAGGGCGGCGAACACGAGCGCGACGAACGTCCAGGCGGCGCCGGCGCCGAGGTCGTAGGTGAAGACGGGGGTGGCGCCGGACGTGCCGCCGAGGTCCGCGCCCCCGAACCCGGCGAGGTTGCCGGCCTGGGTGGCGGTGAGCGCGGTGTTCAGGACGGCGGTGCCGGCCAGGACGATCCCCGCCCAGGCGAGCCCGAGCACGGGCCGTGCTCCGGCTGCTGTTTTCGGGACGAGCGTGCCGAGCGCGAGAACGGCGACGACGACCGCGGCGGCGAGCAGGAACCACCGGGCGGGGCTTTCGGCGGCGGCGCTGACCGGGGTTTCGGCCCCGGGGTTGAGCGCGGTGACGGCGACCTGCGGCGCGAAGGTGCCGATCAGGGCGGCGGCCGCGGTGGCGAGACCGAGGACGCCGGTCGTCAGCCGCCACCAGAAGAGGCCGACGATCTTGACGTCGCGTTCGGTTGTTTCGGGGGCTTCGGTCAGCCGTGTGAAGGCGAGACCGGCGGTGATCGCGGTGGCTCCGAGCACGAGGACGGGGCCCCAGGTGACGTGCAGGTCGTCCCGGAGGAGCCCGGCCAGCACGGGCGGCACGGCGACCCCGAAGGCGGCGATGGTGAGGCCGAGCAGGGTGCCTTTCGCCGCACTTTCGGACGGAGAGGCGAGCGCGAGGACGGCGGCCAGCGGCAGCGCGGCGGCGAGGAGCAGGTAGCCGCCGAGGGCGGGCCAGGGCCCCTCGAAAGCGGCGCGGGCGAGGAGGAAGCCGTTGTCCGAGCCGACGGGGGCGGTCAGCAGCCCGACGGAGGCGGTCACGGCGAGCAGCGGGACGAGCAGGCGCCAGCGTCGTCGTTCGGGCTCTTCGTTCGTCCGGGCGGCCCGCCAGGCCGCGATCCCGGCGGCCCCGGTCAGGACGTCCCCGGCCATGAGCAGCCAGAACCCCGCGCCGACGGCCGAGCCGCCGATGAAGCGATCGGGGAAGTAGAGCTCGGGGCGGATGGCGAGGGGTCCGTTGACGGCGAACTGGAGGTCGAGGAGCAGCCGGCCGGGCGCGAGGGCGGCGAGGCCGAGCAGGAGGCCTTTGGCCAGACCGGGCTTCCCCGCGGCCGCGGCCAAGACGGCGGCGACGGCGGGGGCCAGCGCGAGGACGGCCAGCCACGGCCAGGCGGTGAACCCGGGAGCGGCGGCCGGGGAGACGGGGACGACGGCCGCGGCGGTGAGCGCGACGGCGCCGAGGGCGGCGAGACCCAGGGCGATGATCAGGGGGCGGGAGGGAGTGGTGTCTTCGGCCCAGGTCGGCGGGGGCTCGGGGTGAGCTTTCGTTGTCGCGGGGGGCACGGCTTTGGCTCGGGCGGTTGTCGCGCGGGCGGCCTCGGCAGAGCTGGTTTTCGCTGGTCCGCTTTCAACCTCCGCCGAGCGGGCGCTCGCGGGTTCGGCACCGGCAGCGCCGGTCGTCGCCGCGTCGGCGGGCTCGGACCGCGTGTTCGGCACTGGTCCGCTTTCAACCTCCGCCGATCCGGTGGTTTCGGTCGGCGCCTGCCGGGAAGTCTGTGCGTGCGGGGGCTTCCGCTTGCCGGTGGGACGGGTGGCCGCGGGGTCCTGCGGGGAGGCCGGGGAGCCGGGGGCGCTCCCGGTCGGGGGCTCTGAGCGTGGGGGCATTGCCCGCGACGCTAGCAAGTCCGGACGACGGGGGACGTCCCAGCGGGGCGCGAGTCGTCGAGCGGCGCGGGTTGTCGGGCGGCGCGGGTTGTCGGGCGGCGCCGGTTGTCGGGCGGCGCCGGTTGTCGTTGCCGAGCGTGGGGTGGTCGGGAACCGAAGTCAGAACTTGGGAACCTCGCGAAGTCGGACAAACCCGGCACCTCAGCGTCAGGTTCAAACGCGAGTCGGTGAGCGGTTCACGGGCGTCGATGAACGGTCGACTCGACCGATCCTGCCGCCCTCGCGGACTGGCGGTTTTCGCGTCGCGCGTCCCCCTCGGGCCGCGCCGAGACGTCGAAAACGCTTGAACATCCCCTGGCAAACCCTTATTCCGCCCCCTTCGTGCCCGGACCACGCTCGTCGGTCCATAACCGCCCGCAAGAGCTGTAAGGCAAGTCACAACCAAAGCAGTAAACCCTCTCTAACTTTGAGTAATCTCCACAGGTGGAAGCAAGATCCACGCCACCCGATCGGCCGCCTCCGGGGGCAGATCTTGCTTACAGCGGTGCCCCTTCGTTACTGTCGGCCGGTCCCCATTACAGTCAGGTCACGAAGTAGGACAACGAGCGAACCACCCCCGAGGTTGGCTCACCGGGTTCCCCCGCCCGCAGTCCTCAGACCCGGCTCCCCGACCATGGAAGGCCCTGTCTTGGCTTCACACCGCTCCCCCGGCGGCCAAGCTCCTTCCCCGGCACTGAAGGACGCACTTGAAGGTGCGGTCGTTCGTGTCCGGGGTGCGCACCGCATCGCCCCGCCCTCTTCGGCCCTCCGTGGCCGTGTCGTGGTTGCCGCTGTCGCGGCCGGTGCGTTCGCCGCTGCTGCTGCGGGCTCGACTCTCAAGACAGTCACCGATTCCGACGCCGCGTTCACCCCGCTGGCCAACAGCCAGGACGCCAGCGCCTCGCTCACCGCGGGAGGTGCGGGCACCGGGGGCGCCCCCGAGCCCCTGCCCGCCGGGCACGCCGTCGACGCCTCCGCCGAGGCCGCGAAGCTTTCCGACAGCGCCTCGATCACGCAGGCCCGCGAGCAGCGCGAAGCCGACGCCGCCAAGAAGGCCGCCGAAGAAGCCGCGCGCCCCAAGACCTGCCTGCCGGCCCACGGCACCTTCACCTCGGGCTTCGGCGCCCGGTGGGGCACGAGCCACCTCGGCATCGACATCGCCAACTCGATCGGCACCCCGATCTACGCCGCCTCCGACGGCACCGTGATCGAAGCCGGTCCCGCCAGCGGCTTCGGCCTCTGGGTGCGGGTTCAGCTCGACGACGGCACGATCCAGGTCTACGGCCACATGAACAGCTTCTCCGTCAAGGAGGGGCAGAAGGTCAAGTGCGGCCAGCAGATCGCCGAGATCGGCAACCGCGGTCAGAGCACCGGCCCGCACCTGCACTTCGAGGTGTGGCAGAACGGCACCAAGAAGATCGACCCCCGGCCCTGGCTGGCCGCGCGCGGCATCGTCCTCTGATCCGTTCTCTCCACCGCGACAGCCTGCGAAGACGGGCCATCGCAGCAGGAAACCCGGCTGTAGAGCCATGATCCGCCGCTGAGGACCGACGACGCCCGTCGGCCGGGCGGACGCCTGCTCCGGCCGGGACACCACGGCAGCCCGAGATCGCCGGGGCACGCGAACGCGACAGCTCCAAGCCGCGAACGCATCCCGCGCACGACGGATCCCCGTCCGAAAGCGGTGAATCGACGACGGGCCGACGCGTGCGAGCGGAAGCTCCCCAGCGCGTTCCTCACCCTGCGGGCTACCCGAGACCACCCTCAGCACCGCCAAAGCCGCCCAAAAGCGCTTCAGCGCCCGGAAACGGCTAACGCTGCCCGCCCGGCAAGCGGCGGACGAAGTACGCCACCGCGACCTGCCACACCGTGCACAGCTCGGCGGACCTGCGCACCGGCAGCCAGCCCCAGGACACAGCTCCCCGTGCGCCCCCCGCGGAGCGGACACGCGCGGCACGACGTGTCGTCCAGCGGCGTCCCCGGCCGCAGGTGACACATCGCCCGTCCGCTCCGAGCTCGTGCTGCCTGAGCAGCGCTCGCCAGGCGGCGGCCAGCCGGCACGCCTCCGCTCCCGCACGCGAAGAAATTCCTGAAGCCCCCGAAGGGCCCGGACCCCGATCCGGAACCGTCGACCCCAGGACTCCTCGCAGGTGGTTTTGTACCCCCTCGGCCAACAGGTGAAACAGCACCGCGTCCACACCACACTACCCCCTCGCTCGAACTCGTGTTCGATTGCAGGGTCCGTTCTACCGGTGGGGTACGACGATTCCGGGGGCGATCGCGGAGATCGCCGCCGGGTTCACTCGGACGGGGTGTTAGAGCTTCACCATCGGCACGCTGCCGATCAGCATCAGGCGGACCTTGCCCGCCGCGCCGAAGTCGATCGTCGCCGTGGCCCGCGGGCCGACGCCGTCGCACGAGATCACCGTGCCCAGGCCGTACTTGTCGTGGCTGACCCGGTCGCCGACGTCCAGCTTCAGCGCCACTGTGTCCTTCCAGCCCTTGCCGAACGACGGCGTGCCCGAGGAAGACGGCGAAGCGGACCGGCGGCCGCCCCACGTGGTCGCCGCCCGCGGGGTACCGCCGCCCCGCGAACCGGACCCGAAGCCGAACCCGGCGCTGGACGGCTCCAGCCGCCGCCAGTCGACGAGGTCGCCCGGCAGCTCGTCGAGGAACCGCGAAGCCGGGTTCATCGACGGCTGCCCCCAGGCCGACCGCGTGATCGCGCGCGAGACGTACAACCGCTTGCGCGCCCGCGTGATCGCGACGTACGCCAGGCGCCGTTCCTCGGCCAGCTCGGTCGGGTCACCCAGCGCGCGCATGTGCGGGAAGACGCCGTCCTCCCAGCCGGTGCAGAACACCACCGGGTACTCCAGGCCCTTCGCCGTGTGCACGGTCATCAGCGTGACCACGCCCGCGCCGCCGTCGCCTTCTTCGCCGCCGTCGGGCGAAGGCACCGAGTCGGCGTCCGCCACCAGCGACACGCGCTCGAGGAACGCGGGCAGCGATCCCGGCGCCGGCACCCCGGGCTCCACGACCAGCTCGGCGTTCTCGTCCGCGACGACCTCGGCGGTGATCTCGGTGAACTCCCGGGCCACCGTGACGAGCTCGTCCAGGTTCTCCACGCGCGTGTGGTCCTGGGGGTCCTCGGACTCCTCGAGCTCGACGCGGTAGCCGGTCTTCTCCAGCACGGCTTCGAGGACGTCGTGGACCTCCGCGCCGGCGGTGATCAGGTCGCCCAGCTCGTCGAGCATTCCGACGAACCCGCTGATCGCCTTGACCGAGCGCGGGTTCAGCAGCGCCACCTTGCCCTCGACGGCGTCCCGCAGCGCCGCCGCGAACGAGATCCGCTCGCGCTCGGCGTGCGTCGCCACGACGGCTTCCGCGCGGTCGCCGATGCCGCGCTTGGGCACGTTCAGCACGCGCCGCAGGCTGACCGTGTCCTCCGGGTTCGCCAGCACGCGCAGGTACGCGATCATGTCCCGCACTTCGCGCCGCTCGTAGAACCGCACGCCGCCGACGACCTTGTACGGCAGGCCGAGCCGGATGAAGATCTCTTCGAAGACGCGGGACTGGTTGTTGGTGCGGTAGAAGACGGCGACGTCGGAGTAGTCGGCTTCGCCCTTCTCCGCCAGCGCGTCGATCTCGCCCGCGACGAACGCGGCTTCGTCGTGGTCGTTGTCCGCGACGTAGCCGACGATCTTCTCGCCGTCGCCCGAGTCCGTCCACAGCCGCTTCGCGCGGCGGTTCGGGTTCCGCTCGATGACGGCGTTCGCCGCGGACAGGATCGTCTGCGTGGAGCGGTAGTTCTGCTCCAGCAGGATGGTGTGCGCGTTCGGGAAGTCCCGCTCGAACTCTTCGATGTTGCGGATCGTCGCGCCGCGGAAGGCGTAGATGGACTGGTCCGCGTCACCGACGACGACCAGCTCGGCCGGGTCGACGCCCGACTCGTTCGGCGTGGTCCCGGCCAGCTCGCGCACCAGGGTGTACTGCGCGTGGTTCGTGTCCTGGTACTCGTCGACCAGCACGTGGCGGAACCGCCGCCGGTAGTACTCGGCGACGGCCGGGAACGCCTGCAGCAGCGAGACCGTGCGCATGATGAGGTCGTCGAAGTCGAACGCGTTCGCCTGGTTCAGCCGCCGCTGGTACTCGACGTAGACCTCGGCGACGCGCCGCTCGAGATCGTTGGCCGCGTTCGCCGACGCCTCTTCGGGATCGACGAGCTCGTTCTTCAGGTTCGAGATGTGGATGGCCAGAGTGCGGGCGGCGTAACGCTTCGGGTCGATGTCGAGGTCGCGCGCCACGAGCGTGATGAGCCGCTTCGTGTCGTCCGAGTCGTAGATGGAGAAGCTCGACGACATGTCCAGCGTCTTGGCTTCACGACGCAGGATCCGCACGCACATCGAGTGGAACGTCGACACCCACATCGCGTTCGCGCGGCGCCCGACGAGCGCGGCGACGCGCTCGCGCATCTCGGCGGCCGCCTTGTTGGTGAAGGTGATCGCCATGATTTCGCCGGGGTGCACGCGGCGTTGCCCGAGCAGGTAGGCGATCCGGCGGGTCAGCACCCGGGTCTTGCCCGATCCCGCCCCCGCGACCACCAGCAGCGGGCCACCGGCGTGGGTGACGGCTTCGCGCTGGGACGAGTTCAGGTCGTCGAGCAGATCGGCCTGCCCGCCGGAAGCGGGCTTGCGCGCGGGGGTCTCGGCGGGGAGATCGAAGAGGGTGTCCATCGTCTGTCCACGCTACCCCGGGCGGGTGGGCTACCGCGCCAGGCGTAGCGGGAGATGTCGCCTGGCGCCCGACGCGCCGCGGGCCCGCCGCGCGGAGCATCGGTTGACATGGAAGACAACCGCACCGCCCGCATCCGGGCCGCCGACGCCGACCGCGAACGCGTCGCCACCGCCGTCCAGACCGCCGGCTCCGAAGGCCGGCTCACCCTCGAAGAGGTCGAAGAGCGCCTCACCCGCGTCTACGCCGCGCGGTTCACCGACGAGCTGACCGGGCTCACCGCCGACCTGCCGCGGCCCGCACCGGCGCGGCCCGGCTTCCCGCTCACCCGGGCCGCGCTGCGACGGCACCCGGCGCTGCGCCTGCACCTCGCCGTGGTGGTCGCGATCGCGGTGGTGGCGATCGTCCGCTGGGCGGTGCTGGGCGCCGGGTTCTTCTGGCCGGCGTTCCCGATGTTCTGGCTCGCGGCGAGCCTCTTCGTTCATGCCGGGGTGCGCTCGTTCCGGGAGCGTCCCGGCGCGCCTGTGCCATACTGAACCCATGCGGCACCACGCAGAGCGATTTTTTTACGGGACCCGGACTCCGGCTCCCGTGATCGCGTAGTGCCCGAACCGCCATCACGCCAGCCCCGGAGTCCACGGACCCGGGGCTGTCGCCGTCCCAGGGGCCGGATCCGGGCCCCGAGGGAGAGGTCCCGATGAACGCACAAGCGACGAACGCCGACGGCCAGCCCGCCGAGCACACCCCGGCCGGGGACGACATCGCGGCGCTCCGGCAGGAGATCGACTGGCTGGACAAGGAGATCCTGCGGCTGGTGAAGCGCCGGGTCGAGGTGTCCAAGACGATCGGGGCCGCGCGGATGGCCGCCGGCGGCACGCGGATCGTCTACAACCGCGAGATGGACGTGCTCGAGCGCTACCGCGAGCTGGGCCCGGACGGCCGCCAGCTGGCGATGGCGCTGCTGAACCTCGGCCGCGGCAGGCTCGGCCGGTAACGGTTGTCCGAATTCCGGGTCTTCCCTGAGGCACCGATGACCCGGCTACAGGCAGACTGGGGCCATGGACTGGCTCGTGAACCTCATCGCCGTCATCGTCGCGCTCGCGAGCGTGCTGGCCGCGCTGGGCCATGTGGGGTATCTGGCGATGCTGAACAACGCGGCGGGTAAGCGGGCCGGCGGCGCGCCGGTCGCGCAGTACGTCCGCGGACGGTGGGCCGTTGCCGGCGGTACCACCGCGGCGTCGCTGTTCGCCTGGTTGCTCACGATCGGGGGGCCGACTCTCGACATCGTCGCGATTCTCGTCGCAGCGGGTAGCGGTGTGGTGGCGACGAAGGCGCTGCAGTCCACCCGCGACCGTTACCGCAGTGGGGGCTGAACCCCCTGAGCTGGGCTGATGGCGCTGCGTAAGACTTCGCAGCGTCACCTTCCCCCTTTCGGTCGCGCCCGACCGAGTGAAACCTGTGCAACTTGCAGGTTTGGGGGCGACTTTCTACGCCGGATGCTCCTAGGGTTGACGCCGTGAGGACCCTTGCGTTCGGGTCGGGCGAAGCCCGGGGGACGCGCGGGGGCATCGGCCCCGCGCGTCCAGTCTCTCATGCGCGTGCATCTGCGCAGGATTCGGAACGCGAAGCCGCTCGTGAGGATGGTGCTCCGATCGGGTTCTCCTCCCGCCGGACGGCGTCACGGCGGGGCGGCCGGGTGGTCGAGCCCACATGACCCACGGCACGGAGTTCCACGGACGCGGCGGCGCGCCCGCGCATCCCGGGCGGCACCGGCTCGGCGGCACGGAGGGCTGGACGCCGCCGCTGCCCCAGCACCGCGCCGGACGGCGCCACGCGGCCGGCCCGGGGCCGGTCGACCCGCCCGTGTCCGGGTCCCTCCCGCTCGCGCAGCCGAGGTCCGGGGCAGATCCGCTCCGGCAGCCGCCCTCCGGAGGATTCCCGCAGCCGACCTCCGGCGCGCATCCACTCCGGCAGCCGACGTCCGGAGGACTCCCGCAGCCGACGTCCGGCACGCTTCCTCAGACGATGGCCGGGGCACTCCCCCAGCCCACGTCCGGAGGGTTCCCGCAGCCGATGTCCGGAGAGCTTCCCCAGCCGATGGCCGGGGCATTCCCCCAGCCGACGTCCGGCACGCTCCCGCAGCCGGCGCTGCCCCAGCCCCGCGACCGGCGGCCGGCGGCCCCGCTGTTCCCCGCTTCGCACGGCAGCCTCGCCCTGGACGACGCCGCCGAGCCCCCCGAGGCCGTCGAACTCGTCGTGCCGTCGCGTCCCGAGACCCGCGCCGACCTGGCGGCCCGGCGCACCCGCGTCTCGCTGGCCACCCCGAAGCCGCGCGGTGCGGACCAGGAGGACGACGACGTCCGCATCTACGCCGCGCCCCCGATCGACGGGCTCGGCGGCTTCACCATCGGGTCGGTGCCCGCGTCCGTGACCCCGCCCAAGACGTGGAAGAAGGCGGCCTGGTTCGCCACCGGCGCGTCCGGCGCCGTGGTCGTCGGGCTGCTGTTCGCCGGCTCCTACCTGGTCGGGAAGCCGCCGGTGGACCAGGCCGTGCAGGGCGCGTGGCCGGGCTACCAGGGCGCGCCGACCGTCATCGACCCGACCGGGGAGGCCGGCCCGCCGTCCCGGCAGGGCGGTTCCGCGCCGGGCCCGGACGACAGCACGCCCTCGCCGGACGAGCCGGCCGGGCGGACCAGCGGCGGTGGCGCCGGCCCCGTCGACGGCGTCCCCCAGCCGCCGCCCCCCGGCAGCTCCGCCGGCCCGGAGACGAGCGGCACGGCCACGCCGAGCGGGCGGCCGCGGAAGCCCCCCGCCACACCCGCCCAGCGCGAAACCCCGGTCAAGCCGCCGTGGTGGTACTCCTTCCCGCCGGACGCCCAGACCATGGGGGACAACTCGGAGAAGTTCTTCAACACCGTCACCACCGATCCCGCCGCGGCGGCGGCGGTGACCACCGGCGACCTCCACGACCAGGGCCCGCAGGCCCTCGCCGAGCGGTACGCCGGCGTCGCCTACTTCGAGGTCCGGAAGATCAGCATCGACCAGCAGCGCGGCGTCACGGTCAACACCGTCGAGATCACCCACACCGACGGGTCGAAGACCGTCGAAGAGCGCACGCTGACGTTCGGGGACGGCGACAAGATCGCCGCTGACGGTCAGTAACCGAATTCGCACGTGCGGTTCGCCCGTTCCGATGCACGTGCGGTGCGCCGAGCGGTTACCCCTGGTCCGGGTGGGTGACATAAGCTGCCGCTCGTCGTATCGCGACGGCATTCCGGCGACAGAGCCTGGTGGTGCTCGTCCGCACAGGGTTACCTGACGACAGCGGATCCGGAACCGGCCACGAGTCGGCCATCCGGACCAACGGAAACCGGCCGAACGGCCGCGTGACCGTCCCCGGCACCCCAAAGCGAGGACATTCGTGCTTGATCGGCAGCGACCACGGCGTGAGGTACCCAACGCCGTCCGCGTCGAGGACGTGATCCCGGCCGAGATTCTCGACGGCGTCGGCGACGCCGATCGCGACTATCTCGAGCAGGTCTTCCGTGATCCGCAGCGGTTCCTGCCGCCGCGTCCGGAACCCGTCCGTGAGCCCGAACGGGCCGAGGACGACGGCGAGCCGGAGAGCAGGTTCGTCCGCCGGGCCAAGCTGGCCGGCCTCGTCGCCGCCGGAGCGCTCGTCGCCGGCGCGGTGGTCGCCGCGCCGATGCTGACCAGCGCGCACCGCGCGGTGTCCGAAGGCGGCCAGTCCACGCCCGCCGGCTTCACCGGCGCCGCGGAGCTCGGCGGCCTCGCCGTCCCGCAGCACCAGGCCGGCGGCGGCGCGCCCGAGCAGCACAGCGCCCCGACGCAGAGCACCCACTCCGGTGGTGCGCCGTCGGCCGACGAGTCGACCGCGAGCGGTCCGCGGACCCAGGCCGCGCCGGCCACCCCGGACACGGTGCCGGACACGGCCGCCGACGCGCGCAGCGCGAGCCGGAAGATCCAGGCCGTCAAGGACTTCTACGCCGCCATCGCGCGGGACTCGGCGGGCGCGCTCGCGCTGCTGAGCCCGTCGCTGGCCGACGGCGCGGCCGGCGAGCTGGTCCGCACCTGGAGCTCGATGGACGCCATCGACGTCCAGGAGGCCGACACGCAGATCAAGCCGGACGGCTCCATCCTCGCGGTCGCGACGCTCCACCGGCCGGACGGCGCCCTGGTGCGCGTGACCCAGCTGTTCCGGGTCGCCGACACGGGTGGGTTGATCACCGAAGCCGAGCTCGTCTCGGCCCAATACATGTAGCCCTCGGCGATCGCCCCTTCACCCGTGGTTCAAGTGCCTGTACCGGATTCGTGTGCGCAGAGTGAGCGCCTAGCCTTGTCACGAGCCGATCTCGGGAGAGTCGGCCCACAGCCCACGACATGTGCATACGCTCCAGCGAAGCGGCGTGCGCGTGGCCGCGTCACCAGGCACCGATCCTCACGCCCTGGTGAAGTCGGAGCCCAAAGGGAGGTCGCGTGAGCGACGAGGGTCGCCTGGTCGCCGATCGATACCGCATCGTCGGCCGGATCGGCACGGGCGCGATGGGGGCCGTCTGGCAGGCGCACGACGAAGTCCTGGGCCGCACCGTGGCCATCAAGCAGCTCCTGCTCCATGCGCACCTGGACGAGCACGACGCCGAGGACGCGCGGCAGCGGACGATGCGCGAGGGCCGGATCGCGGCCCGCCTGCACCACCCGAACGCGATCTCCGTCTTCGACGTCGTCACCGACGACAACGGCCAGCCGTGCCTGATCATGGAGTACCTCAACTCCACCAGCCTGGCCGCCGTGCTGCAGGACCGCCGCACGCTGCCGCCGACCGAGGTGGCGCGCATCGGCGCCCAGGTCGCCGCGGCGCTGCGCGAGGCGCACGCGGTCGGCATCGTCCACCGCGACATCAAGCCGGGCAACATCCTGCTCGGCGCCAACGGCGTCGTGAAGATCACCGACTTCGGCATCTCCCGCGCCAAGGACGACGTCACGGTCACCAAGACCGGGATGATCGCTGGCACCCCCGCCTACCTGGCCCCCGAAGTCGCCATCGGCGGCGAGCCCGGGCCGGAGTCCGACGTCTTCTCCCTCGGGTCCACGCTCTACGCGGCGTGCGAGGGCCAGCCGCCGTTCGGGCTGTCGGAGAACACGCTGAGCCTGCTGCACGCCGTCGCGGCCGGGCAGATCAACCCGCCGCGCCAGTCGGGCCCGCTGGCCAGCGTGCTGGCCGTCCTGCTGCACCCGGAGATCGAGCACCGGCCGACCGCCGAAGAGTGCGAAGAGCTGCTCGCGGCCGTCGCCCGGGGTGAGCTGCCGCTCGGCGGGCCGTCGGACGAGACCATGATGGCGCCCTCCGCGGGCGTGCTGGGCGCGGCGGCCCTCGCGGACCCGAACGCGACACAGATGTTCGACGAGGTCCCCGCGGGCCACTCGGGCAGCCTCCTCGACGGCGGCCAGGCCCCGACGCAGGCCGTGCCGTACTACGACGAGGACGACTACCCGGAGGGCACCGGCTATCCGGAGGACGACTACGACGGGTACCGGCGGTACCCCGAGGACGACCAGAACTACCCCGGCGGCGTGCCGCCCGGCTTGGCCGCGACGCGCGCGGTGCCGGTGCCCCCGCACGAGCAGGGCCCGTACGCGGACGACGACTACGACGACTACGACGACGAGCCGGCCCCGCCGCCTCCGCCGCGGCGCCCGCAGACCAGCCCGGCCGACGATGACGACGGGAAGCCCGGCGCCTGGAAGCGCCCGGCGATCATCGGCGGGGTCGTGGTCGTGGGCCTGGTCGCGCTGGCCGTCTGGCTGCTGAGCCCGAACAACCCGGAGTCCCCGGCGGCGCCGATCTCGAGCAACAAGCCGACGCCGGTCGCGACGACGGACTCGCAGCCGTCGACGACGGACGAGCCGACCGAGACGGCGGAGGTGCCGCCGCCGGTGTCGGAGACGACCTCGTCGTCGAAGCGGACCACCGCGCGGCAGACCGAGCCGGAGAAGACGACGACCCCCAAGACGACTTCGTCGAAGCCCCCGCCGACGACAACGTCGACGTCTGAGGAGCCTCCCCCGACTACATCAAGCTCAGTCCAGGCCGGCGGATGACCGAGGATCAGATTTGAGTTCTGAAGGCACCATCGTCGGCGGGCGGTTCCGGCTGGACCAGCCGATCGGCCGCGGCCGCGCGGGCATCGTGTGGCTGGCGTTCGACACGCGGCTGTTCCGCACCGTCGCGATGAAGCGGATGTACCTCCCGGTCGGGGCCGGCGACCGCGCCGAGCAGGCGCGCGCGGGCGCCATGCAGGAGGGCAAGGACGCGGCCCGGATCGAGCACCCCAGCGCGATCAAGGTGTTCGACGTGCTGCCCGACGGCCAGGACGTCTGGCTGGTGATGGAGTACATCCCGTCGCGCAGCATGGCGACGTTCCTCGCCGAGCACGGCCGGCTCACCCCCGACCAGGCGGCACTCCTGGGGATCCAGCTCGGCAACGCGCTCGCCGCGATCCACACGGCCGGGTTCGTGCACCGCACGCTCGAGCCGGGGACGGTCCTGCTCGCCGACGACGGCGGCGTGAAGCTCACCGACATCGGCATCAGCGGCGGCGGGCCGCACTCGGCGTACGTCGCGCCGGAAGTCGCGCGGGGACTGCCGCCGACGCCGGCCGCGGACGTGTTCTCCCTGGGCGCGACGCTGTACACCTCCGTCGAGGGCGTGCCGCCGTTCGGGGACGACGGGCAGTCGTCCGAGCGGCCGGCGCAGAACGCGGGCGTGCTGACCGCGGCGCTGCGCAAGATGCTGCGCTCGGACCCGACGACGCGGCCGACGATGGCGGACACCGTCCGATCGCTGAGCGCGATCACCGAAGGCCGCGAAACGGCGTTCATCCCGCCGACCGCGCCCGGGATGCCGCCCCCGCCGGCGCCGCTCTTCAACCCGGGCCAGGCGCCCCCGGGGCCGCCGATGCCGCCGTCGGGACCGCAGTTCCAGCAGCAGGTGCCGATCGCCGCGCCCGGCTACTCCTCGGCGGAGGAGACGCAACGGATGCAGCCGGTACCGCCGCCGACCCAGTTCGCTCCGCCGCCCGCACCAGGACCCCAGCCGCAGGCCCAGGCGTGGAACCTGCCGGTGTCGAAGAAGACGCTGATCACCGTGGGCGCGATCCTCGCGGCCGTGCTGGTGGGCATCCTCGTCTCGGAGCTGTTCTTCGTCTAGGCCACCTTGGCGGTCGCCGCGCGCATGGCTTCGAGCAGCGTGCGGACGGCCGGGTGGCCCCACGCCCGGGACGCCACCGCGGCGTGGATCGCGCGGACCGGCTCCGGGTTGCGGATCTTGCGGACGACGACGCCGGGGTGCTGCGCGCCGAGCCCGAGCTCCGGGATCAGGCCGACGCCGATGCCGGCGGCGACGAACCCCTGCGCCGTCTGGTAGTCCTCGGACTCGACCACGACGTTCGGCGCGAACCCGGCGGACGCGCAGGCGCTGTCCAGGATGTCGCGGCAGACGCCCGGCAGGCCGTCGACGCCGACCCACGGCTCCTCGGCGAACTCCGTCAGGTCGAGCACGCGCTTGCGGGCCAGCGGGTGGGTCTTCGGCAGCACCGCCCGGTACGGGTCGTCGAGCAGGTGGACGAGCCGGACGCCCTTGCCGGGCGGTCGCTTGCGCGGGAAGACGGTGATCGCGACGTCGGCGTCGCCCGTTTCGACGTCCATCATCGGGTCGTCGGGCTCCACCAGCTTGAGGTCCAGGCGGACGCCGGGGTGCTCGCGGCGGACCGCGGCGATGGCGGGCGGGACCAGGGACGCGCCGGCCGTCGCGAAGTAGCGGATGGCGACGCGGCCGATGCGGCCCTCCTTGAGCTCGGTCAGCGCCGCCTCGGCCTTCGCGAGCTCGGTGCTCAGCGTCTCGGCGTGCTCGGACAGCAGCGCGCCCGCCGGCGTCGGCCGGACGCCGCGTCCGACGCGTTCGAGCAGCTCGGTGCCGGCTTCGCGTTCCAGCGCGGACAGCTGCTGGCTGATCGCGGACGGCGTGTAGCCGAGGTTGCGGGCCGCGGCGGTGATCGACCCGCTGGTGATCACGGCGCGGAGGACCTGCATGCGGCGGACGTCGAGCATGCCCCGATCTTACAGCTGAGCTTAACGGTCGCTGCAGTTATTTTCGCTTGTCCTTATGTCTTTCCCCGACGAAGCTGGCGCTTGATCGGAGAAGGAGGACTGGGGTGGGCGAGTCGAAGACCCTGCTGAGGATCGCCGCGCTGGCGTTGATGTGGGGCTCGAGCTTCTTCTGGATCAAGCTGGGGCTGGGGATGTTCTCGCCGGTGCAGCTGGTGCTGGCGCGGCTCGTGCTCGGCGCGGCGATGCTGCTGGTGCTGTGCCGGCTGCAGCGGGCCCGCCTGCCGCGCGACCGGCGGATGTGGGGGCACCTGGCCGTCGCGGCGTTCTTCCACAACGCGCTGCCGTTCCTGCTGTTCGCGATCGGCGAGACGACGGTCGACTCGGGGATCACCGGGGTGCTGAACTCGACGACGCCGCTGTGGGTGCTGCTGGCGGCGCCGCTGATGGGGACGTCGTCCCGGATGACCGGGACGCGGCTGGCCGGGCTGCTGGCCGGGCTCGGCGGGATCCTGCTGATCTTCGCGCCGTGGCAGGCATCGGGGCTGCTGAGCTGGGGCGCGCTGGCGTGCCTCGCGGCGGCGGCGAGCTACGGCTTCGCGTTCGTCTACGAGGGCAAGTACCTGTCTTCTTCGACGTCTTCGCCGTACGCCATCTCGGCCGGGCAGATGCTGCTGGCCAGCGGAATGCTGGTGCTGGCGCTGCCGGCGGGCGGGTTCACGCCGGTGCACTTCGGGGTCGGGCCGCTGCTGGCGATGCTGGTGCTCGGCATCGGGTCGACGGGCTTCGCGTTCGCGCTGAACTACCAGCTCCTGGCGAGCGAGGGCGCGGTCACGGCGTCGGTCGTCGGCTACCTGCTGCCGGTGGTCTCGGTGCTGCTGGGCGCGGTGTTCCTGGGCGAGCAGCTGAACCTGCGGGTGATCGCGGGCATGGTGGTCGTCCTCGGCGGGGTCGCGCTGACCCGCCTCCAGAAGCCGGAGCGAGTGGCCGCGGAAGTGCCCGGTGACCAGGCGGATGGGCTTGGTGACGACACCACCGGGCGCGCACCCCGGCCGCTCGCTCCTCTGGCGGACTGAAGCTGGAGCGTCAGACGAGCCGGCGGTCTGAGGCCCAGCGAGAAAGCTCGTAGCGGTTCGACAGCTGGGTCTTCCGGAGAACGCTCGAAACGTGCGTCTCGACGGTCTTCACCGAGATGAACAGCTCCGACGCGATCTCCTTGTACGCGTACCCGCGCGCGAGCAGCCGCAGGACGTCGCGCTCGCGCGGGGTCAGCAGGTCCAGCTCGGGATCGTTGATCGGCGCCGATCCCGGGCGGTCGGCGAACGCGTCCAGGACGAAGCCCGCCAGGCGCGGGGAGAACACCGCGTCGCCGTCCGAGACGCGGACCACCGCGCGGACCAGCTCCTTCGACGAGATCGTCTTCGTCACGTACCCGCGCGCACCCGCGCGGATGACCGCGATGACGTCCTCCGCCGCGTCCGACACCGACAGCGCCAGGAACACCACGTCCGGCAGCTCGGGCCGCACCCGGCGCAGGACCTCGGCGCCGCCGCCGTCGGGCATGTGGACGTCGAGCAGCACCACCTGCGGCTTCGTGCGGGCGATCCCGGCCACCGCTTCGGCGACCGAGCCGGCCTCGCCGACCACGCGGACTTCGTCGGTGATCGAGTCGAGCTCGGTGCGGACCCCGGCGCGGAACAGCGCGTGGTCGTCGACGAGGAACACCTTCACCGGTTCGCGCTGGGTGTCAGTCACGACGTCGAGCATAGCCGCCTCACGCCGCCCCCTTGCTCGCTTTCACCGGCATGGCGAGCTGCACCTCGGTGCCCTCCCCCGGCGCGGTGCGCACCTTGCACGTGCCGCCGTGCCGGGTCATCCGGCCGCGGACCGAGTCGGCGAGGCCGTGGCGGTCGTCCGGGACCAGGTCGGGGTCGAAGCCCTTGCCGCGGTCGCGGACGAACACGGTCACCGCCGTCGGCTCGACCTCGGCGAAGACGCTGACCTCCTCGACGCCGGCGTGCTTCGCCGCGTTGACGATCGCTTCGCGCGCGGCCTGGACCAGCGCGACCAGCGAGTCGTCCAGCTCGGCGTCGCCGACGACGACCTGGCCGACGGAGATCGCGAACGTGTCTTCGACCTCGCCGCACGCCGTCGCGAGCGCTTCCGACAGCTGGCCCGTCGCTTCCTCGGGATTCTCGACGGGCTTGCCGTAGCCGTTCGGGCCGTAGAGCCAGCCGCGCAGCTCGCGCTCCTGGCTGCGGGCCAGCCGCGCGACCTCGCGCGGCTGCTCGCTCTGCTTCTGGATCAGCGCGAGCGTCTGCAGCACGGAGTCGTGCAGGTGCGCGGCGATCTCGGCGCGTTCGTCGGTGCGGATGCGGGCCTTGCGCTCGTCGGAGAGGTCCCTGACCAGCCGCAACCAGAACGGGATGGTCAGGACGGCGACGCCGATCAGCGTCGCGATGACGGCGATCAGGGCGAACTGGACCTGGTCGAGACTGCCGCTGCGGAGCACGACGACGCCGATGCCGGTGATCACCAGCGCGACGCCGGCGACGATCCGGATGGCCGCCGACCAGCCGCCCCCGCCGAGGAACGCCCCCGCGAAGCCGTCCTTCGCCCCGACGCGCCAACGGCGTCGCTGCGATTCGTCGGCCTCGCGCCAGACGACGGCGAGACCGATCATCGCGACGGCGAGCGGCACGGCGACCCAGCCGCTGATGAACCCGGTGAGCGTCCCGCTGGCGACGGCGAGGCCGACGCCGAGCGCGATCAGGCCGAACGCCTGCTGGCGCTCCTTCGAGGTGGGCGCCTTCGCGGTTTCTTCGGTCTGCTGCTGGACGAAGACCCAGAGCAGCCCGTAGGCGAGCAGGCCGGCCCCGTTCAGGGCGGCGAGCAGCGCGAAGGCCGTCCGCACCCAGACGACGGGCACCCCGAGGTGATCGGCGAGCCCCCCGGCGACCCCGGCGATCGCCCGCCCGGACCGGCGCCGGAACATCTTGGGCTTGTCCGGGACGGCCACCTGGTCGGGGGTTACGTGGTCGAGGGCTTCCTGCACGTGGTCCATGGTCACACGCAGGGGCGCGGGCTTCCATCGGGGAAGTCCCTGATCCGGAGCCGGCCCCGGAATTCCCCTCCGGGAAACCTCAGGGACCATCCCGGATGTCCGCCGATCCCGCGTGCCGCATGCTCTTCGGTATGAGTGGTGCGAGTGAGACACGGGCACCGAAGCCGAGTCCGTTGAACGGCTTCGAGGAGACCGTGAAGGACTTCTGGGTCAGCCGGCCCCGGCGGCCGCACGCCGGGCGGAAGATAGCCGGGGTGGCCGCCGCCATCGGGTACCGGTACGGGATCGATCCCGTCGTCGTGCGGATCGCCCTCGTGGTCGCGACGATCTTCGGCGGCTTCGGCGTTCCCTTCTACCTGCTGGGGTGGCTGTTCCTGCCCGGCGAGAGCGACGAGGTCTCCGGCTTCGAAGGCCTGATCGGGCGCGGCCGGTCGTCGGTGTCGCCTGCCTTCGCCGTCGTGCTCTGCGTGCTCACCGTCGTCAGCATCGGGGGCAGCTTCGGCGGCTCGTGGTTCGACGGCGGCAGCCTCATCAGCTTCGCGCTCATCTCCATCGCGCTCTACCTGCTGCACCGCAACCGCGGCCAGGAGAACCGGCCCGCTCCGGTCGTCTCGCGGGCGCACTCGACCGCCTTCACCGGGAACGGAGCCTTCACCATGACCGACACCGCGACCGCGGCCGCGGAGACGAAGCCGGGGTGGGACCCGCTCGCCGCCGACCCGGCCGGCTGGGACCTGCCCGAGCCGCCGTCCTCGCAGCCGCCGCCTCCGCCCGCGCCGCCGACCTACCAGCGGCCCGAGCGGCGCCGCAACTCGAAGGTCGGCTCGGTGACCTTCGCGCTCGCCGTGCTGACCGCCGGTGGCGGCGTGCTGGCGAACCTCAACGGCGCGAGCTGGTTCTCCGCTCAGCACGTCATCGGCTCGGTGCTCGCCGTGGTCGGGATCGGCCTCGTCGTCGGCGCGTTCGCCCGCGGCGGGCGCGGCCTGATCGGGCTCGCCGTCCCGCTCGCGATCGCCGGGATGGTCCTCACGACCGTGCCGTTCGAGAACTTCGACTTCCGCGGCGGCGCGGAAGACCTCCGGGAGACCCCGCACTCCGTGACCGACGTGCAGCCGCTCTACCAGCACGCCGCGGGCGACCTCGACGTCGACCTGACCGAGCTGCCGGCCGGCTCCTCCCCGATCACCACCAACGTGGTCAACGGCGCGGGCAACACCACCGTCACCGTGCCGGACACGGCGGACGTCACCTTCGACTGCCACACCGGCGCCGGCTCGACGGAGTGTTTCGACCGCTCCACCGACGGCATCAGCCAGGACGCGCTGACCGGGACCGACTACGGCACCGACGGCGTCGGCGGCCAGAAGATCACCCTGCACGTGAAGAACAGCGTGGGCAACGTGGAGGTGCGCCGTGGCTGACCAGAACCCTTACGCCTACGACAACCCGACGGAGACACAGCCGCCCGCGAAGCGCGGTGGCGTGGACATCTTCACCCTGATCGTCGGAGTGGCGACCCTGCTCGTGTCGGCCTACGTCCTCTCGGACGGCGCGAGCTGGCTGCCGCAGTTCGACTTCCGCTGGGTGATCGCCGGCGGCGCGGTGTTCGTGGGGCTCATGCTCCTCGGCGCGTCGTTCGGCAAGCGCCGCCGATAACGACAAACCCACCACTCTCTCGAGGCCCCGGATCCCACGCCGGGGCCTCGAGTCCGTTCAAGGACTTACTCCCACTCGATCGTGCCCGGCGGCTTGGACGTGACGTCCAGGACCACCCGGTTGACCTCCGCCACCTCGTTGGTGATGCGGGTCGAGATCCGCTCCAGGACGTCGTAGGGCAGGCGAGTCCAGTCCGCGGTCATCGCGTCTTCGGACGACACCGGCCGCAGCACCACCGGGTGCCCGTAGGTCCGGCCGTCGCCCTGGACGCCGACGCTGCGGACGTCGGCGAGCAGCACCACCGGGCACTGCCAGATGCTGCGGTCCAGCCCGGCCGCCGTCAGCTCCTCGCGCGCGATCAAGTCGGCCGTTCGGAGAATGTCGAGGCGGTGTTGATCGACCGCGCCGATGACGCGGATGCCCAAGCCGGGGCCGGGGAACGGCTGGCGCTGCACGATCGTCTCGGGCAGGCCCAGCTCCGAGCCGACGCGGCGGACCTCGTCCTTGAACAGCAGCCGCAGCGGCTCGACCAGCTCGAACTGCAGGTCGTCCGGCAGGCCGCCGACGTTGTGGTGGCTCTTGATGTTGGCCGTGCCCTCGCCGCCGCCGGACTCGACGACGTCCGGGTACAGCGTGCCCTGGACCAGGAACCGGTAGTCGCCCGCGGCCTTGAGGTCGCGCTCGGCCTGCTCGAACACGCGGATGAACTCGCGGCCGATGATCTTGCGCTTCTGCTCCGGGTCGGTGACGTCGGCCAGCGCGTAGAGGAACCGTTCCCGCGCGTCGATCGTGACGAGGTTGACCCCGGTGGCGGAGACGAAGTCCTGCTCGACCTGGGTGCGCTCCCCCGCGCGCAGCAGGCCGTGGTCGACGAACACGCAGGTCAGCCGGTCGCCGATGGCGCGCTGCACGAGCGCGGCCGCGACGGCGGAGTCGACGCCGCCGGACAGGCCGCAGATCGCGCGGCCGTCACCGATCTGCTCGCTGATCCGCTTGACCTGGTCCTCGACGATCGACGACGTCGTCCACTGCGGCTCGATGCCGGCGATGTCACGCAGGAACCGGCGCAGCACCTCCTGGCCGTGCGGCGAGTGCGCGACCTCCGGGTGGTACTGGACGCCGGCGAAGCGGCGCTTGACGTCTTCGAAGCCGGCGACCTCGGCGCCGTCGGAGGAGGCCGTGACGACCGAGCCCTCCGGGGCCTTGGTGACGCTGTCGTTGTGGCTCATCCAGGCGGGCTGGTGCGCGGGCAGGCCGGCGTGCAGGACACCGCCGTCACCGGTGACGCGGACCTCGGTGCGGCCGAACTCCCGGACGCCGGTCGGCTCGACGACGCCGCCGAGCGCGCTGGCCAGCAGCTGGTGGCCGTAGCAGATGCCGAACATCGGCACGCCGGCTTCGGTGAGCTTCGGGTCCATGCCGGGCGCGCCTTCGACGTACACGCTCGAAGGTCCGCCGGAGAGGATGATGGCCGCGGGGTTCTTCGCGAGGATCTCTTCGGTGGACGCGCTGTGCGGCACGACCTCGGAATAGATCTGTGCCTCGCGGACGCGCCGGGCGATCAGCTGCGCGTACTGCGCCCCGAAGTCCACGACGAGAACCGGACCGGTGGGGTTGGGCACCTGAGGACCTCCTGGCGAGAAGCGGGAATCCCCTCCATCGTCCCAGGTGGGCTGGGTCACCCGGGATTCAGGGCCGCCCCTGTCCTCGATCCGGCCTACGGTGCCGGTATGGCTGTGAACTGGACGAAGGAACTGACCGACCAGCTCGACTTCCACTGGAACGTCCTGGTGCGCCCGAAGCTCGAGGGGCTCACCGACGACGAGTACCTGTGGGAGCCGGTCGCGGGCTGCTGGACCGTGCGGGCGCGGAAGTCCGACGACGAACCCGGCAGCGGTCCGTTCACCATCGATTTTGCGTTCCCGGAGCCGACACCACCGCCGGTCACGACGGTCGCTTGGCGGCTCAACCACATCCTCGTCGGCGTCCTCGGCATGCGGTCCGCGTCGCACTTCGACGGCCCGGCGATGACCTACGACGACTACCCGTACCCGGGAACGGCCGCCGAAGCGATGGCCCTGCTCGACGAGTACTACGCCCGGTGGGTCGAAGGGGTCAAGTCCCTCGACGACGACGCCCTGGCGCGGCCGTGCGGCCCGGCGGAGGGCCCGTACGCGGAGTACCCGATGGCCACCCTGGTGCTGCACATCCACCGCGAGATGATCCACCACTGCGCCGAAGTCCTCCTGCTGCGCGACCTCTACCGGAGCCGGCCCCTGTAACACCGAGTCACCGTCGGCCCGATTCACCGGGTAACGAGCGTGGCTCCGCCCGGGGCCGCCGCCGAGGGGGCCCGCGCATGCTCTACCGACTCCGCCCACCAGCCCGGCTGACCTGGTGCGACGTGCCCGGGTACGCGGTCTCCCGGGTCGACGACCAGCCGGCGCCCGACTGGGAACGGCTGTCGTGGCTGCCCGCCGAAACCCGCGCGTTCAGCAACGACCTCCTGCGGATCGCCGCCCGGTACGGCGTGCGATCGGGCGGCGGGATCGTCCTCGACGCCCGGCACACCGAGGACCTGGGCCGGGCCGACCTGCTGCGGTGCGAGCGGATCGCCGCCGCGCAGGCCCGGGCGGAGCTGCGCAGCGGCGCGGGCGGGCAGCCGGTGGGGGTGCTCGGCTCGAACGCCCGGCTCGAAGACCGGGAGTGGGAACTCACCGAGGAAGCGGCTCGTGCGGCCGAAACGGACCTAGCCGAGATCCTCGCGGTGCCCGTGCGGGTCGACCTGGTCGCGCACTGGCAGCGGCTCGGCGGCCGCTACCCGGACTGAGACGTCGTGACCGGCCGCGGCAGGAGCAGGAAGCCGAGGGCCATCCCCAGCAGGCACGGGAGGCCGTGGTTGTCGTGCACCACCGTGTCGACCACGGCCAGCACCGGCACCGCGAACGCCATGACCCGGAACTGCACCGGCAGCACCACGCCGTAGCGGCGTGACGCCACCACGACCACCGCCGCCAGCGCGCCGATCAGGCCGACGACGCACATCGAGTTGCCCGCGCCGACCGGGTTCAGCCAGACGTAGCTCATGAACTGGCCGAACAGTCCGCACCCGAAGTAGAGGACCAGCCAGCGAGCGCGGCCGAACACGCGCTCGGCGAGCGTGCCGAACACCGCCAGCCAGAGCAGGTTCGAGACGAGGCCGAACGCCCAGCCGTCCTGGAAGAACATGCCCGTCACCAGGCGGTACCACTCGCCGTCGTCGATGCGGGCCGCGTCGCGGACGACCGCGTCGTAGAGCGGCGGATGCGCCAGCTGCGCGATCCCGCACGCCAGCGTCACCAGGAACACCGCGGCGGTGAGGTACGGCCGGCGGGCTCCCAGCGCGAGTCGCCCGAACGGGGTGCGGGATGCGGTGCGGGTGGTCATGGACGAAAATCTAGGCGCGACAGCGCCGCCGCACCCCCGACGTTTGTCACGAACCTCCACGGGAAAGGCACTGGCATGCGAGCGACAGTCATCTACGGCGCCGGCGACGTCCGGGTCGAGACCGTTCCCGACCCGAAGCTGGCCGAGCCGACCGACGTCGTCCTGCGGGTCGTGCGGTCCTGCATCTGCGGCAGCGACCTCTGGCCGTACGCTGACATGCCGCCCCGCGAGCACGGACGCCGGATCGGGCACGAGTTCCTCGGGATCGTCGAGGAGACCGGCGCCGACGTCGCGACGGTCAAGAAAGGCGATCTCGCCGTCGCGCCGTTCGTCTGGTCCGACAACACCTGCGAGTTCTGCCGCGAAGGGCTCCAGACGTCCTGCCTGCACGGCGGCGGCTGGGGCGCGAAGGGCGTCGACGGCGGTCAGGGCGAGGCCGTACGCGTGCCGCAGGCCGACGGGACGCTGGTCAAGCTCCCGCACACCGAGGACGACGACCTGCTCGCGTCCATGCTGACGCTGTCCGACGTCTTCTCGACCGGCCACCACGCCGCGGTGAAGGCGCGCGTGAGCGAGGGCCAAAACGTCACCGTCATCGGCGACGGCGCCGTCGGACTCTCCGCCGTCCTCGCGGCGAAGCGGCTCGGCGCCGACCGGATCGTCCTCATGGGCCGCCACCGGGCGCGCACCGACCTCGGCCGCGAGTTCGGCGCGACCGATGTCGTCGCCGAGCGCGGTGACGAAGGCATCGAGAAGGTGCGCGAGCTGACGAACGGCCAGGGGACGCACGCCGTCCTCGAGTGCGTCGGCACGAAGGGCGCCTTCGAGATGGGCGTCGGGGTCGTGCGCGCGGGCGGCGCGGTCAGCCGGGTCGGCCTGCCGCAGTACGAAGAAGGCCCGATCGGCGTGGGCGTGTTCCGCCGCAACGTCACCGTCACCGGCGGCGTCGCCCCGGCCCGGCACTACATCCCCGAGCTGCTGCCGGACGTCCTCGACGGCAAGTACCAGCCCGGCAAGGTCTTCGACCGGACCATCGACGTCGAGGGCGTGCCGGACGGCTACCGCGCCATGGCGGACCGCGAGGCGCTGAAGGTGCTCATCAAGCCGTGACCCGTCCGGGTGGAGGTCCGGAGGGTCAGGACGCCGGCAAAGTCGCGTCTGCCGGGCGGGACGTCATGAAAGGGTCGTTCATGACGTCCGGCGACATGAAAGAGTCGTTCATGACGTCGCCGACCCCCACCCAACGTCGCGAATGACTCATTCGGGACCCACCTCGCGGGAACCGTGACCCGTCCGGGTGGGGGCGGGCGGGGTGCGATACAGCGAGCTCCCACCCGGATTACGTTGGTGCGCATGGACATGATCACCCCCGAGCCGCGCCCCGCCTGGATCGCCGGCCGCCCGGAACCGGGCGCCACCACCCTCGTCGTGCACCACCCGTACGACGGCAGCGAGGTCGCCACGGTCGCCGTGCCCGGGCCGGAGCAGGTCGAGCGCGCGGTCGCCGCCGCGGTGTCCGTCGCGAAGGAGCTGCGCGCCACACCCGCGCACGTTCGCGCGGGCGCGCTCGAGCACGTGTCCCGGGTGCTCGCCGCGCGCGCCGAGGAGATCGCCGAAGTCATCACGGCCGAGAACGGCAAGCCGCTCAAGTGGGCCGAGGCCGAGGTCAAGCGCGCGGTGTCGGTGTTCCGCATCGCCGCCGAGGAAGCCCGCCGGTTCACCGGCGACGTCCAGCGGCTCGACACCGACCCGGCGGGCGAGGCGCGGCTGGCTTTGACCCGCCGCGTGCCGCGCGGGCCGGTGCTCGGCATCGCGCCGTTCAACTTCCCGCTCAACCTGGTGGCGCACAAGGTCGCGCCGTCGCTGGCGATCGGCGCTCCGATCATCGTCAAGCCGGCGCCGCGGACGCCGTTGTCGTCGTTGGTCCTCGGCGAGATCCTGGCCGAGACGGACCTGCCCGAGGGGTCGTTTTCCGTACTGCCAGTGGGAAACGAGGAGACGAAAGCGCTCGTCGCCGACCCGCGGCTGCCCGTCGTGTCCTTCACCGGCTCGGGCCCGGTCGGCTGGTCGCTCAAGGACGCCGCGCCGCGCAAGCACGTCGTGCTGGAGCTCGGCGGCAACGCGGCGGCCGTCGTGCTGCGCGACTGGCCCGACCCCGAAGGCGCCGCGCACCGCATCGCCACCTTCGGCAACTACCAGGCCGGGCAGTCCTGCATCGCCGTGCAGCGGGTGATCGTGGACGCCGCCGTCGCCGAAGAGTTCGTGCCGGCACTGCTGGAAGCGGTCGAATCGCAGCGGACCGGCGACCCGTACGACCGCAACACCGACGTCGGCCCGGTCGTCGACGAAGCCGCCGCCGAGCGGATCGTCGCGTGGGTCGACGAGGCCGTCGCGGCGGGCGCGAAGCTGCTCACCGGCGGGACGCGCGAGGGCGCGACCGTCGCTCCCACCCTGCTCACCGACGTCCCGCCGGACACCAAGGCCTGGGCGGAGGAGATCTTCGGGCCGGTGCTCGCGGTGTCCGTTGTGGACGGTGTGGACGAGGCCTTCCGCTCGGTCAACGAATCCGCGTACGGCCTGCAGGCCGGCGTCTTCACCACCGACGTCCAGCTGGCCTTCCACGCCTCGGCGGAGCTGGAGGTCGGCGGCGTGATCATCGGCGACGTCCCGTCCTACCGCGCCGACCAGATGCCCTACGGCGGCGTCAAGGGCTCCGGCGTCGGCCGCGAAGGCGTCCTCGCCGCCATGCACGACCTGACGGAAGAGCGGGTCACGGTCTTCACCGGCATCGACCTCTAAGCGACGACGCCCTGCCCGAACCGGAAGACGTTGTAGGGGTCGTACTTCTTGGAGACGTCCTGCAGCCGCTTGGCGTTGTCGCCGTAGTAGGCGGCCTTCCAGTCGGGCAGGGCGGGGTCGATGTAGTTGACGTACCCGCCGCCCGCCCCGGCCGCCGCGAGACCCGCGACGACGTCGCCCACCGACCGCGCCACCTTCGACCGGGTCTTCGCCGTCGCGGGCGCGTAGATCTGCACGCTGGCCAGCGCGTCGCGGTGCCAGAACGCCGTCGCGTCCTTCGCCGGCTCGCCCACCTTCCCGCCGAGGCCGTCGATGAGCAGGTCCATGCCCGCCCGGCCGTCGGCCAGGGCGACGATCTTCGCCGGGTCGACCGGGCTCGTGATGATCCGCGACGACGCGACGAACGACTGCCGGGCCGAGCTGCCGGAGAAGTAGTTCATGGCGCCGAGGTAGTCGAGGGCCTTCACCGTGCGCTGCGTCGGCCGTGCGCCGGCGTTGGCGGTGAGGTTGTTCAGCAGCGTGTTCAGCCCGGACGGCGGCCCGACGTAGCAGCCGCCGACGCGGCACTGGACCGGCGAACCGCCGGAGAGCACGATGTTCGCCCACAGCTCCGGCGGCATCGCGGCGATCCACGCCTGCCACGCGCCGAGCACGCCCGCCGCGGAACCGGACGGGAAGTGCAGCGAGAACACCGTCAGGTTCGGCGCGGGATCGGTGTCGAAGGTGAACTCGGTGACGATGCCGAAGTTGCCGCCACCCCCGCCGCGCAGCGCCCAGAACAGATCCGGCTCGGAGCTCGCGGACGCCGTCACCAGCTTGCCGTCGGCCGTCACGACCTGCGCGGAGCTCAGGTGGTCACACGTCAGGCCGTACTTGCGCGAGAGCACGCCGATGCCGCCGCCGAGGGTCAGCCCGGCGATCCCGACCGTCGGGCACGAGCCGGCGGGCAGGGCACGACCGGCCTGCGCCAGGCCGGCGTAGACGTCCTTCAGCTTCGCGCCGGCGCCGATCACGGCCTGGGTGCCCCGGATGTCCACTTTGTTCATCGCGGACACGTCGATGACGAGCCCGCTCTCGGGGACCGAATAGCCGGCGTAGCAGTGGCCGCCGCTGCGCGCGGCGAGCGCCACGCGCCCGGCGGCGCCCTGGATGCAGGCCTGCACGTCCTGGACGCTCGACGCCGTCACCACGGCGATCGGGTTGTTGCCGTCGAAGAGCGGGTTGAAGGCGCGCTTGGCGGTGGCGTAGCCGTCGCTGCCCGGGCGCAGCAGGCCGCCGGCCAGCTTGGAGCGCAGGTCGTCCCAGTTCGGCGGCCCGGTGGGCAGCCGGCTGGGGGGCGGCCCGGACGTGATCGGCGGCGGCGTGGCCGTCGAAGCGGCGGGCGCCGTGGGGCTGCCCGGCCCGCACGCGGCGGCGACGGCACCGGCCGCCGACACGCCCGCGACCCGGAGGAACGCCCTTCTGTCCAGGTAATCGAAGACGTGCGGCCGTCCGCCGGGTTGCCCGGTCACCGGGCCGGCCTGCTCACGCTGTCCACATCGGACTCCTCGCTGCCGGGGACGCCCAGCTTAGGGCCGGACCCGGGGATCCGCGCCCCTGATCGGTACACGGAGGACGGTCGCGGTCAGTTCACGGCGGCTTCACGACCAGGCGGGGATCCGCGGCACGTCGCCGTCGAGGCTCTCGCCGTCGGAGCGCCCGCTCAACCAGGCCAGGAGCTGCCCGCTCGTGCCGGTGACGGTCGCGCCGGGGACGGCGCCCATCGTCCACTCCCCGGTTCCCTCGGCGACCAGGCGGAGCGCGGGCAGGTGCGCGCTCCGGGAGGTGATCGCGTGCTGGACGACGTCCTGCGCGAGCGGGCCGAGAAGAGCCAGGACGCGGTCGAGGTCGTAGCCCCGGTCGAGGTCGGCGAGGTGGATGGTCAGCTCGGACACCCGCATCCGCGCGACGACGGTCCCGCTGACGGGCGCGCCCTGCCGGTTTCGGGCTTCTCGCGCCCAGGCGTCGTCGGGCAGGCCGGCGGCATACTCCTCGAAGCGCGCGGCGGAGGCGACGAAGTCGGCGAGGATGTCGGCGGCCCCGCGTCGGGCCCCGGCCTCGATGTCGGCTTCGCGGGCCTCGGCGCTGGCGTACATCGGCGTCTCGACCCCGGTGTTCGCCCAGTTCAGCAGGTTCTTGAGGCCATCGGCGTTGCGCGCGACGTGCGCGAGGACGTGGGCGCGCGACCACCCGGGCAACGCACTGGGGGCGCGCAGTTCGGGCTCACCGAGGCCACCGATGGCCAGCGCCCATTCGTCGTCGAGCTTCCGTACCCCGTCGAGCAGCGCGTGCGCCTTCTCGGATGCCGTCACGGCCCCGAGTCTAGGACCGCCGCAGTGCTGCCGGGGCGTCGGCGGGCACCGCCGGGTTCTTCGGCGCCACCGGCGTCAACCGGACGTACGACGACTCCTGCGATGGCCGCTGGTCCGCCTCGCCCTTGTTCGGCCAGAACGAGAACGCCCGCTCGGCCTGCGCCGTGATGGTCAGCGACGGGTTCACGCCCAGGTTGGCCGTGATCGCCGCGCCGTCCACCACCGACAGGCCCGGGTAGCCGAACACCCGGTGGTACGGGTCGATCACGCCCTCCTCGGCGGACGCGCCGATCGGGACGCCGCCGATGAAGTGCGCGGTCAGCGGGATGTCGAAGATCTCGCCCCACGTGCCGCCCGCGATGCCGCCGATGCGGTCCGCCGTGCGCTCGTTCGCTTCGTGGCCGGCCGGGATGAAGCTCGGGTTCGGCTCGCCGTGGCCCTGCTTCGACGTGTACTTGCGCCGCCCGAACAGCCCGCGCCGCGTGTACGTCGTGATCGAGTTGTCGAGGCTCTGCATCACCAGCAGGATCACCGTGCGCTCGCTCCAGCGGTAGCCGTTGAGCAGCTTCGCCGCCTGCACCGGGTGCTTGACCATGAAGCTCACGGCCTGCCGCCAGCGCGGCACCGGCGACGCGCCGTCGGTCGCGATCGTCTGCAGCAGGCTCATCGCGTTGCTGCCCTTGCCGTAGCGCACCGGCTCGATGTGGGTGTTCTCGTCCGGGTGGATCGACGACGTGATCGCGACCCCGCGGCTGAAGTTCCGGCTCTCGTCGACCTCGGTCCGGGCCGCGCCGATGATCGCCTCGGAGTTCGTCCGGGTCAGCTCGCCCAGCCGCCGCGACAACCGGGGCAGCGTGCCGGTGTCCTTCATCCGGTGCAGCAGGTTCTGCGTGCCCCACGTACCGGCGGCGAAGACGACCTTCTCGGCCGTGATCGTCGTCCGGAACCGGCGAGACGTCGTGCCGGTCTTCTTCAGGTCGACTTCGTAGCCGCCGTCGACCGGGCGCACCGACGTCACCGTCGTCAGCGGGATGACCTGCGCGCCGTCCTGCTCGGCGAGGTACAGGTAGTTCTTGACCAGCGTGTTCTTCGCGCCGACGCGGCAGCCGGTCATGCAGGCGCCACACTCGGTGCAGCCGACGCGCTCGGGTCCGGCGCCGCCGAAGTACGGGTCGGCCGCCTTCGAGCCGGGCTTGCCGAAGTACACGCCGACGGGCGTCGGGTGGAACGAATCGGCGACGCCCATGTCCTTCGCGACGTCGCGCATCACGACGTCCGAAGGCGTGATCGTCGGGTTCGTGACGACGCCGAGCATCCGGCCGGCCTGGTCGTAGTGCGGCGCGAGCTCGGTTTCCCAGTCGGTGATGTGCGACCACTGCTGATCCGCGTAGAACGGCTTGAGCGGCCGGTACAGCGTGTTCGCGTAGACGAGCGACCCACCACCGACGCCGGCGCCCGCCAGCACCATGACGTCGTTGAGCATGTGGATGCGCTGGATCCCGTAGCAGCCGACCTGCGGTGCCCACAGGTAGCGCTTGAGGTCCCACGACGTCTTCGCGAACTCGTCGTCGGCGAACCTCCGCCCGGCCTCGATGACGGCTACCCGGTAGCCCTTTTCGGTGAGCCGCAGCGCCGCGACGCTGCCGCCGAACCCCGACCCCACCACGACGACGTCGTAGTCGAGGGCACCCGCACTGGTGGTGGTGTTACTGGCAGTCACACCTTGAGCCTAACCCGGGGTTCCCGTCCTGACCAGAGGTAAGTTACTCACCAGTCACCCACTTGCACGCTTTCCCGATGGTCATTGTGGGTATTCACTGAGTAGCTCGATGTTCACGCTCGGCGAGACCCGTCGGCGGGACACGATTTCCGGGAGGGACCGACATGGGCCCCCAGCAGCTCACCGGTTGGCGCAAGTCGAGCCACAGCCACTTCGAGGAGAACGCCTGCGTGGAGGTGGGCACCGGCCCGGGCGTCGTCGGGGTGCGGGACACCAAGCAGGCGGCGCTCGCCGCCCGCCCGGTGCTCGTCTATTCCGAAAACGCCTTCGCCGCGTTCCTCGCGCACGTCACCGGCGGACGGTGAGCCCCACCCGCTGGAACTCCTTGAGGTCCGAGTAACCCGTCTTCGCCATCGCACGGCGGAGTGCCCCGAAGAGGTTCACCACGCCTTCCGCGTCGGACGACGGCCCGAACAGCAGGGTCTTGAGGTCGACGGCGTAGTCCGGCCCGGCCGCCACGCGCGAGCGCGGCAGCGACGGGTGCGCGGCCGCCGCCGTCCAGTAGAGGCCCTGACCGGGTGCGTCCGACGCGGCGGCCAGCGGGGAGCCCAGCATGACGGCGTCCGCGCCGCACGCGATGGCCTTCGCGATGTCGCCCGACACCGTCATGCCGCCGTCCGCCAGGACGTGCACGTAGCGGCCACCAGTCTCGTCGAGGTAGTCGCGGCGGGCGGCCGCGGCGTCGATGATCGCCGTGGCCATCGGGACGCCGATGCCGAGGACGCGGTCGGTGCTCGTGACGCCCGGCGTGTAGCCGTGGCCGACGATCACGCCGGCCGCGCCGGTGCGCATGAGGTGCATCGCCGTGCGGTAGTCGCTGACGCCGCCGGCGATCACCGGCACGTCGAGGCGGCCGATGAAGTCCTTGAGGTTCAGCGGCTCGGCTTCGCGCACCACGTGCTCGGCGGAGATGATCGTGCCCTGCACGACGAGGATCTCGACGCCGGCCGCGATCAGGTCCGGGGTCAGCTCGGCGGCGTGCTGCGGGCTGACGCGCGCGGCCACCGTGACGCCGGACTCGCGGACCGTCTTGATGGCCTCGGACAGCAGGTCGAGCTGGATCGGCGCGGCGTGCAGCTCCTGCAGCACCCGGCCGATCGCGGTCGGGTCCTCGAGGTCCTCGGCCGCGCGAACCAGCTGGAAGATGGCGTCTTCGACGTTCGCGTGCCGCGCCCAGAGGCCCTCGGCGTTGAGCACGCCCAGGCCGCCCAGCTCGCCGACGGCGACCGCGGTGCCGGGCGAGACGATCGCGTCCGTGGGGTGCGTGACGAGCGGCAGGTCGAAGCGGTAGGCGTCGATCTGCCAGGAAGTGGACACCACCGAAGACGACCGGGTCCGCCGCGACGGCACGATCTCGACGTCGTCGAGGTCATAAGCCCGCCGCGCGGTGCGGCCCATCCCGATCTCGACCAGGTCCCGCACGTGAAGCCTCCTCCGACGACGACAATCTGCCGTGCCCCATTGTCGCCAGTCCGCGTGGGTGACCCGCGCACGGGGGTTAGAACAGCAGCAACACCGGCGCCACGCCCGCTTCGAGCCCGGCCACGGTGCTCAGCGCGGCCGGCAGCGGGCGCTCGGCCGCGGCCGCGTGGGCCAGGGCGCCGGCCAGCGCTCCGCCGCCGAGCAGCACGGCCCAGAAGGCCAGGCTTTCCCCGGCGTCGGTGCCGATCGGACGGCGGTAGACCACGATGGCCTGTACCTCCCGCCCGACCGCGGAGATTTCGATCCTGACGTCGTCCCCCGACCGGAGGTGGACGCCCTTCTCGGAGCCCTCGGCTTCGAAGCGCTCGCCGGACGCCGTGCGCAGGACCAGGTGGTAGGTGTGGTGGCCCCCGGACCCCGACTCGTAGTCGTGGCTCGCCTCGACGACGGCTTCCGCGCGCTCGACCGGCCCGGCCGACTCGAGGATCCCGTACACCGCGAAGGTCAGGCCCGCTCCGGCGGCGACGGCCCACGCCGCGGGCGCGGCCAGACTGACGGGCACGTCACACCCGCACGAAGACGGCGACGGGCGCCAGCAGCGCGCCCAGGGCCAGGGCCAGCCAGGTCGCCACCGGTGGGTAGACGTTCAGCCGGACCGCGCCGAAGTACATCGCGCCCAGCGCGAACAGGGCCGCGCAGATCAGCAGCACCGGCCGGATCACCCCCGGCCGCAGGTCGACCACGCCACCACCGGCGCGGAGGTAGGCGATGCTGCCGTCCGCCGTCGAGACGTCGAGCGCGACCGGCTGCCCGGCCGGCAGGTCGAGGCCGGGATCGACCGCGGTGACACGGTAGAGCCGGTGCCCGGCGTCGACCGCGATGGTGTGGCTGACCGCCTCGTCGTCCCCGCCGACCGGGAGGGCTCCCCGCTCGTGGGACAGGACGTGCCCGTCGACGCGGAAGGTGGGCGCGTCGCGGCCGGCCAGCACCTGGCACATCAGGCAGACGATCCCGCCGAGGAACAGCGACACGAGCGCGACGGCCGTGAAGAACACCTTGCGCAGCACGCGCGTGAAGCGGCTGACCGTCATGGCGTTCAGTGCACACCACGACGGCCACGGAAGGCGATAGGCCGATTACCGTAAGCACTGTGGGTCACGGTGACTCAGCGGGAAACCCGCACTTCGGACCGGTTCGGAGTGCGGGTTCCGCTGCAGGGCGTTAGCGAGTCGTGTAGTTAGGGGCCTCGACGGTCATCGTGATGTCGTGCGGGTGGCTCTCCTTGAGGCCGGCCGCGGTGATCCGGACCAGCTGGGCCTCCTGCAGCTCGGCGATCGTGTTCGCGCCCGCGTAGCCCATGCCGGAGCGCAGGCCGCCGACGAGCTGGTGCACGACGTTGGCCAGCGGCCCGCGGAACGGGATGCGGCCCTCGATGCCTTCGGGGACCAGCTTGTCCTCGCTCAGCACGTCGTCCTGGGCGTAGCGGTCCTTGGAGTACGACTTCGCCTGGCCACGCGACTGCATCGCGCCGAGCGAGCCCATGCCGCGGTAGACCTTGAACTGCTTGCCGTTGACCAGGATGAGGTCACCGGGCGACTCGGCGGTGCCGGCCAGCAGGCTGCCCAGCATCACCGTGGACGCGCCGGACGCGATCGCCTTCGCGATGTCGCCGGAGTACTGGATGCCGCCGTCGCCGATCACCGGGACGCCCGCCGGGCGGCACGCCTGGTCGGCCTCGTAGATCGCGGAGATCTGCGGGACGCCGACACCCGCGACGATCCGGGTGGTGCAGATCGAGCCCGGGCCGACGCCGACCTTGACCCCGTCCGCGCCCGCGTCGACCAGTGCCTGCGCGCCCGCCCGGGTCGCGACGTTGCCGCCGACGATGTCGACCGCGTCACCCAGCTCCTTCTTCAGCAGCGAGACGGTGTCGACGACCGCGCGGGAGTGCCCGTGCGCCGTGTCGACCATCAGGACGTCGACGCCCGCGTCGGCCAGCGCCATCGCGCGCTTGTGGCCGTCCGGGCCGACGCCGACCGCGGCGCCGACGATCAGGCGGCCGTCCGGGTCCTTCGTCGCCTTCGGGTACTGCTCGGTCTTCACGAAGTCCTTGACCGTGATCAGCCCGCGCAGCTTGCCCGCGCCGTCGACGATCGGCAGCTTCTCGATCTTGTGCCGGCGCAGCAGGCCGAGCGCCGCGGAAGCGGACACGCCGACCTGCGCGGTGACCAGCGGCGCCTTCGTCATGACCTCGGACACCGGGCGGCTGTGATCGACCTCGAACCGCATGTCGCGGTTGGTGATGATGCCCACCAGCGCGCCGGACGCGTCGGCCACCGGCACCCCGGAGATGCGGAACTTCGCGCACAGCGCGTCGACCTCGGCCAGTGTCGCGTCGGGCGAGCAGGTGACCGGGTCGGTGACCATGCCCGCCTCGGACCGCTTCACGACCTCGACGGCGGCGGCCTGCTCGTCGATCGGCAGGTTGCGCTGGAGCACGCCGATGCCGCCCTGGCGGGCCATGGCGATGGCCATCCGCGCTTCGGTGACGGTGTCCATCGCGGCGGAGACCAGCGGGATGCCGAGGGTGATGTTCCGGGTCAGCCGCGTGCCGGTGTCCACCGCGCTGGGCACGACGTCCGACTCGGCCGGCAGCAGCAGCACGTCGTCGAAGGTCAGGCCGAGCATGGCGAACTTGGCCGGCATGGGGGCGGTGATGCCGTCGCTGGTCATAGCGGGTGAAGGGCCTTCCTGACGCGGGATGAGCGGGGTCGCTGTGGCGACTCGGAGCCTTCCCCTCATGATATCCGCCGCGCGAGCCCGGCCCGGGCGGTGGGCGAGCCGCCGGGACCGCCCGGTACCGTGCTGGCCGTGGCGCATGATGTCTTGCCTCCAGACCCGTTCGCGAACGACCCGGACGACCCGGCCCGGGCGTTCCTCGTCGACGAGGACCGGCCGGACGAGCCGATCAGCGACCAGGAACGCACGGAGCTGCTGGCCGACCTCTCCGATCTGGCCGTCTACCAGGCACTCCTCGAGCCGCGCGCGGTCCGCGGGATCGTCGTCGACTGCGGTGAGTGCGACGAACCGCACTACCACGACTGGCACCTGCTGCGGGCCAGCCTGGAGCAGCTGCTGGCCGACGGGCGGATGCGCCCGCACGAGCCGGCCTACGACCCGAACCCCGGCGACTACGTGAGCTGGGACTACTGCCGCGGCTTCGCCGACGGCGTGACGGCCAACGAAAGCGCCTACTGAGTCCGTGAAAAAGCCCTGGTGAGCTTGCTCACCAGGGCTTTTTCACGTCCGAGGTACTACTAGCCGTCGCCCGCGCCCTGCCCGCCGACGGCGGACTCGCTGCGGCCCGTGTTCGTGCCGGGGTCGTTGCCGCTCGCGGCCGTGGTGGACGGCGGCGGCTCGGTGGTCGGCGGCGGCGGTTCGGTGGTCGGCGGCGGGGGCGTCGGGGTCGGCGTCCCGGTGCCCGGCAGGCTGGTGGTGCCGCTGCCGCTGCCCGGGATGGACGTCGCCGAGCCGGCCGGCGGCACCTGCGTCGAGGAGGCTCCGCCGGGCGGGACCTGCGGCGAAGTGGTCTGGATCGGGCCTTGGACCGGCGCGTCCGGGTTCTGGAGCTGCGCGGCCAGCTGCCGGTGCTGCTCCATCAACTGGTCGCGGTTGTCCTCGTCGCTGACCTGCGACAGAGCGGCCTGGGCGGCGTCGAGGGCTTCGCGGGCGGCGTCGAGGTTGCCACCGGCGATGGCCAGGTTCGCCTTCTCGAGGTCGAGCTTCGCGTTCGCGGCCGCCTCGACCGAGCGGGTGTGATCGGAGTACAGGACCTTCGCCAGGCCCCACAGGGTGTCGCCGGGTTGCGCGGAGCGCGCGGCCAGCCCGGTACCGGTGAACGCGATCGCCAGCACGGCGGCGGCGACGGCGACCGGGACGAGCAGCCTGCGACGGCGTCCGCTAGAAGCGTGTTGCTTCGCGAGACTCGCGGTGGTGACGGTCCGCACAGCGGTGTCGACGTCGACCAGTTCGGCCAAGGGCTCACTGTCGATGTCTCTTCGCCACGCCACCAGCAACGCGTTGAGCTCCTGGTCGCCGAGGCCGTCGGCCAGCGCCGGGTCGGACCCGCCGAGCGCGTCGAGCAGCGCGTCGTCCGCTTGGACCGCCGACAGGTCGGCGGCGAATTCCGCCTCCGACGACGACAAGCCATTCCCGAACACGTCATCGGGCTCGTAGCCCTTCTCGTGACCGGTCACTCAGATCACCTCCTCCGCGGCCAGGACCTTTCTCAGCCGCGCGAGGGCGCGGTGCTGGGCTACGCGGACGGCGCCGGGCGTGGAGCCGACCGCGTCCGCGGTCTCCTCCGCCGACAGGCCGACGACCACGCGCAACACCACGATCTCCCGCTGCTTGTCCGGCAGCACCTGCAACAACTGGGACATCCGCTCGTTCAGCTCACCTTGCAGCGCCCGCTGCTCGGGGCCGACCCCGCCTTCGACCTCGTCGGGGATCTCGGCCACCGGCTCGGCCCGGTTGCGCGCCGCCGCGCGGTGCGCGTCGGCCACCTTGTGCTGGGCGATTCCGTAGACGAAGGCCAGGAAAGGGCGGCCTTGATCGCGATACGAGGGCAATGCCGTTAGCACCGCGAGACACACCTCCTGCGCAACGTCGTCCGCCGAAGCGAACGATCGCTCCTGCCTGCCAACCCGGGCGCGGCAATACCGCACTACCAGTGGACGGATAGCAGCCAGCAGCCGCTCCACTGCCTGGGGATCTCCCTCGACAGCAGCGGCGACCGGTTCATCCAGTCCATCCCCCACATTGGCCATCGCAGACAACAGTCCCAGTGTTACGCGTAGGTGTGCAAAGAACCCGGCCCGTGGTCGCCTCCACCCCGAACCGGTGACCGCTACCGTACCTTCGGCCCGCTTCGGGCCGGCGCGCGCGGTGTTCCCCGGCGCGCCGCACCGCCTGGAGGCGCGGAAATACGGATTATCGTGCTGACCCGCGGTCGATATCGTCGAACAACGAGCGAACGGCGTCGCGGGTACGAGCTCCGTCGGAGGGACGGGTGCCGGGGCGGGGGTCCGCCCCGGGGCTGCCCAGGTGGGCGCCGGAGTGTGATGGGGACCACACAGGTACGGGCCAGGGCGGAGCGCCCTGGCCCGTCGTCACCTGTATTCCGGCCGTGTCAGGATCGAGGAGAAGCCGCGGGGACGGGTCAGCTGACCAGGCCGCGACGGAAGCCGTGCGCCACGGCCTGCGCGCGGTCGCGCACGCCGAGCTTGCGGAACAGCCGCCGGGCGTGGGTCTTGACCGTGTCCTCGGACAGGTACAGCTCGCGGCCGATCTGGCCGTTGCTCTTGCCCTGGCTCATCCCGCGGAGCACCTGAAGCTCGCGCTCGGTCAGCTGGACGCCCGGGTCGGACGGCTGACGGGGCGCGGGCACCGAGGTGCTCGCCAGGGTGTGGGCCAGTGCGGCGACGAGCTCCGGCCGGGACGCGTCCCAGCGGAGGTAGCCTCGGGCACCGCCGGCGATCGCGGCGGCGATGCTGCCCGCGTCGTCCGGGGCGCCGAAGACGATGACGTTCGCCTGGGGGTTTGCGGAGACGAGCCGTCGAGTGGCTTCGACACCTGTCGGAACCGCGCGTTGCGTTCCGACCAGCACGACGTCGACGGGCTGACGGGAGTACCGGGCCAGCAGCTCGTCACCGTGCGCTACGCAGTCGATGCGACTGACCCCAGGGACCGCGGACATCACTCGGGTGAGCCCTTCACGGACACTGCGTCGGTCGTCGCAGATCAAGACCGTCGTCACGGGGTTTCCTTCCTGCAGCCGGGTGACATTCCACTTCCCCTATCGGACGCTTTAGCCCGAACCTTGACACGATCCGGTGGCTTTTTTTGAACTTTCTTAGCCCGGATGCCGGAACACCCCATTCCGACGGCTCAACGACCCGGGGCGGGCACCCATGGCGATTCCCCCGCGATCCTCCTTCCGCAAGGATCTGCGCTTCGTAACACTGCGTGCAACACCTCTGCGGCTCTGAATCGATACTCCTCGGCGTGTCCTGGGCGCACATCGGCCATGACGAGGGCTGCGGGCCACAAAAGTGAAAGCAGTTCGCATTCCTCGGCGGTCGCCATTGCCTTTCCGACAAGGCCGTCCGAAATGTTCTGGTGATCGGGAGCCCCGGCGGCCCGCAGGGCCACGGCCAGCACAATCCCGGATTTCACGGTGTGCCGCCGCGCACCACGGGCTTGGGCCGTTTCGAATGCGCGCTCGGCGTGCGGCACGGCGGCGGCGCCCTGACCTGCGGCGAGCTCGATCTCGGCGCCGACCCAGCCGCCGCGGACCCGCGCCCGCCACCCGGCGTCTTCCGCTTCGGCCCGCGCGGCGAGCCTTCGGGCGGCTCGGAGGCGGCCGAGGGCGAGGTTGTCGGCGGCCAGGCCGAGGAGGGCGTCGGCCCGCGCGCCTGCGGCGTCGAGACCGTCGGGGTCTGGCCCGGATTCTTGGCCGGCGGCTTTCGCGAAGGCCTCGCCGTCGAGCGCACGGGCCTCCCGGTGGCCCCCCAGCTGCCTCCGGTGGGCGGCGAGGGTGCTGGCGGCCAGTGAGGCGTCGATGGGGCCGGCTTCGCGCCTCAGCGGGCCGAGCAGAGCCGCGGCGGCGGCATACCGGCCCTGGGCACCGAGCACGACGGCGGCGAGCAGCCGTTCCCGCGAACCGCCGGCACCGCGCGTGACGGCGGGATCGGGCAGCGGATCGCTCCCGAACGCGGCGGCCCTGAGGGCGGGTTCGTGCACCCGTCCTTTCTAGCGGTTACCACCGACAGAATCATGATCGAGTCGCGAGACGCGCGGCTCGGGTCGGGTCGGGTCGGGCGCGAGGGGGCCTGGACGAACGTCGCGAATGACTCATTCGGGACATCCGACGCCGGGAATGAGTCATTCGCGACTCCCGGCTACCGCCGCCCGCCCGCCAAGACGTGCTCGATGCGGTCCGCCGCTCCCGGCAAGTCCACCAGCAGCTCCACCTTGTCCGGCAACCCGGCCGGGTCCCACCCGGGCCCGCACGCGAACAACCGGCTCCGCTGCCTCCCCCGGGACACCCGCGCGAACAGCCGCGTGTCCGCCACCCCGCGCCGGTGCGCCCACAGCACCACCGCCGCCGGTGCGCTCCGGCGCACCGCCACCGCCAGAACCTCCGCGGGCAGCGGCACCCCGAACAGCTGCGCGCCGATCCGGCGGCCGGCCAGCGATGCCGCCAGTGCGTACATCGGCATCGAGTCGCGCTCGTCCGGGACGCACCCGAGCAGCACCGGGCGCGTGTTGCGGGGCTCGTCGAGGACCGGGGTCGCGCGGACCAGCGCCGCGAACACGCACTCCGCCAGCAGGTACTCGACCTCCGCGCCCGCGCTCGCCCCCCGCCAGCGGGCCCCCAGCGCCGACAGCACCGGCTCGATCACGCCGGCCCACGCGGGGAGCACGCCGAGCTCGGTGATCGTGTCCGCGAGCATGCGCTGGACCGCTCCCACGTCCATCGCCAGCGCCGCCGTGCTCAAGCGGCGGGCGAGCCGGGAGCGGACCTCCAGGCCGTCGTCGGCCGCCGCCGCGTCGGCGGGTACCGAAGGCTCCTCGGCCTGGGGCGGGCCGGAGCGCGGCATCTGCTCGAGGGCGTAGCGCGCCGCCTCGGCCGTCGACGCGCCGCTCAGCAACGCGCGCTGCATCAGTTCGAGCCGGCCGATGTCGGAGCTGCCGTAGCGGCGGTGACGACCGTCGGTGTGCCTGCTCGGGCCCAGCCCGTAGCGGCGGTCCCAGGTTCGGAGGGTGGACGGCGCGACCCCGAGCCGGCGGGCGACCGAGGCCACCGGCAGGGTGGGTTCTTCGGTACCCGACCCAGCTCCCACGAGCCTCAATATCCAGGCACTCAGCGCGGTCGGCAACCGGAGGCGAAACCCCTGCTCACACATCCGGGGGATGCCTAACGGCTGAATCGAACCGAATCGCTTGAACAACTATTGGCGCGCTTCTAACGTTACGGCCGTTGCACCGAATGGAGTATCGGCATCACAGCAGAGCAGCTAGCGGCATCGACCGATTGACGGAGGCGGTCAGGATGGCAGACACGCGCAGGCTCCCAGGACCCAACGCCGACATGTGGGACTGGCAGCTCGAAGGGTCGTGCCGGGGGATGGACAGCGCGTCCTTCTTTCACCCGGACGGCGAGCGCGGCCCGGCGCGGGCACGGCGGGAGGCCAGGGCGAAGGCGGTCTGCCTGAGCTGCCCCGTCCTGGAGTTGTGCCGCAGCCACGCGCTGGCGGTGCACGAGCCCTACGGCATCTGGGGCGGGCTCTCGGAGTCCGAACGCGAGCACCTCATCAAGTCCGACAAACGCGCGCTCAGCATGTCCGGCGGCTGAGCGGCCACAGACAACGGAGGGCGGCACCGGGTGGGGTGCCGCCCTTCGTGCTCTTCAAGACGAAAGCGGCGGCACTCCCAGCAGGAGTGCCGCCCGGCTTCGTTCGGAAATCAGTGCGAGTGGCCGTGACCCGCCGCGGCGGGCTCCTCGTCGGCCGGCTTCTCGACGATCGACGACTCCGTCGTCAGCACGAGACGCGCGATCGAAGCGGCGTTCGCCACCGCGGACCGGGTCACCTTGACCGGGTCGACGATGCCGGCGGCCAGCAGGTCGGTCAGCTCGCCGGTGGCGGCGTTGAAGCCGTGCCCCCAGCTTTGCTCCCGCACCTTGTTGACGATGACCGCGCCCTCGTGGCCCGCGTTGGTCGCGATCCAGAACAGCGGGGCGGACAGCGCGTCGCGCACGATGCGGACACCGGTCGCTTCGTCGCCTTCGAGGCCGAGGCCGTCTTCCAGGTCCTTGACCGCGTGCACCAGCGCCGAGCCGCCGCCGGGCAGGATGCCCTCTTCGACGGCCGCCTTGGTCGCGGCCACGGCGTCTTCGATGCGGTGCTTGCGCTCGTTCAGCTCGGTCTCGGTGGCCGCGCCGACCTTGATCACCGCGATACCACCGCCCAGCTTCGCGAGCCGCTCCTGCAGCTTCTCGCGGTCCCAGTCGGAGTCCGTGGACTCGATCTCCTTGCGGATCTGGGCGATCCGCGCCTGGGTGGCGTCCTTCGTGCCGGCGCCGTCCACGATGGTGGTGTCGTCCTTGGTGACGACGATGCGCCGCGCGCTGCCGAGCGCACCGAGGTCCGCGTCGGCGAGCTTCATGCCGATCTCCGCGGAGACCACCTCGCCGCCGGTGACGACCGCGAGGTCGTCCAGGAACGCCTTGCGGCGGTCACCGAAGAACGGCGCCTTGACGGCGACGGCGGTGATCGTCTTGCGCAGCGAGTTCACCACGAGGGTGGACAGCGCTTCGCCGTCGACGTCCTCGGCGATGATCAGCAGCGGCTTCTTGGCCTCGACGACCTTCTCGAGCACCGGCAGCAGGTCCGCCAGCGAAGAAACCTTCTCGCGGACGAGCAGGATGTAGGCGTCCTCGAGGATCGCCTTCTGCTCCTCCGGGTTGGTCGCGAAGTGCGCCGAGAGGAAGCCCTTGTCGAACTGGACGCCCTCGGTGATCACCAGCTCGGTCGCCAGGGTCGACGACTCCTCGATGGTGATGACGCCGTCTTCGCCGACCTTCTCGACGGCTTCGCCGAGCAGGGCGCCGATGTTGGCGTCACGGGAGGTGACGGTGCCGACCTGGGCGATGTCCTTGCGGCCCTTGACCGGGGTGGCCTTGGCCTTGAGGACCTCGATGACCTTCTCCGCGGCGGCCTCGATGCCGCGGCCGATCGAGGACGGGTTGGCGCCGGCCGCGACGTTGCGCAGGCCGACCTTCACCAGCGACTGCGCGAGCACGGTCGCGGTCGTGGTGCCGTCGCCGGCGACGTCGTTGGTCTTGGTGGCGACGCTCTTGGCGAGCTGCGCGCCGAGGTTCTCGAACGGGTCGTCGAGCTCGATCTCACGAGCGACGGTCACGCCGTCGAGGGTGATGGTCGGGCCGCCGAACTTCTTGTCGAGCACGACGTGACGACCACGCGGACCGAGGGTGACCTTGACCGCGTCGGCGAGCTTGTTCACCCCGCGCTCCAGCGCGCGACGAGCGTCCTCGTCGAATTTGATCTGCTTGGGCATAGCGGTTTCCGCTTACCTTTCGGTGTTTGAGACGCAAGAACGCCCCGTCCCCCGGCTTGTGCGGGGCCCGGGGCGTCATGCGCTGCGAGCGGACGTCAGTTGATGACGGCCAGCACGTCGCGGGCGGACAGGATGAGGTAGTCCTCACCGTTGTACTTGACCTCGGTGCCGCCGTACTTCGAGTAGATGACGACGTCACCGACGTTCACGTCCAGCGGGACGCGATTGCCCTTGTCGTCGATCCGGCCCGGGCCCACGGCCAGAACCTTGCCCTCCTGGGGCTTCTCCTTGGCGGTGTCGGGGATGACGAGGCCGGAAGCGGTCGTCTCCTCGGCCTCGCTCGTCTGGACAACGATCTTGTCCTCGAGCGGCTTGATGTTCACGCTCACCGGGTTGACCTCCACGGTCGTCGAAAGCGTCGGCAGGATGTATTACGGCTCCTACCACCCCCGCCGTCGCGGGTGCCGGGGCTGTCGGGCCGTGCGATTAGCACTCTAGCCATGGGAGTGCCAGCCGTGCAACCAGGGTCGGCCCGATCGTCCGACGCCCACCGGCGCCGGTCACGCATCGCCAGGTCAGCGGCACCTCTTACCTCCGGCGTGAGTTTCTGGTTAGGTTCTCACGTCTGGCACCTGAACCCTGGGGGTTTATGCCCATGTCCTCCCGTTCCGTCCCGAGAACGGCGGCCGTCGCGGCCGTCGTCGCGATCGCGGCCGGCCTCGCCGCCGCTCCGGCCCACGCCGCCACCACCGAACAGCGGCAGCGCGACTTCACCGCCGCCGCGGCCGAGTTCGGCGTCCCCGAGAACGTCCTGCTCGGCGTCTCCTACCTCGAATCCCGCTGGGACTCCAACGCCGGCACGCCCAGCACGGCCGCCGGTTACGGCCCGATGCACCTCACCGACCTGCGCGAAGCCGGGGTGGCGACCAGCCACCACGACGAGGGCGCAGAAGACCCCCGTGGCGACGACGCCCGCCCCGCGTTGCACCCGAAGGCCGGCCCCGCCACGCCGCCGCACGGGCTGCAGACCGTCGACGAGGCCGCCCAGCTCACCGGCCAAAAAGCCGAGACCCTCCGCACCGACGCCGCCCAGAACATCCGGGGCGGCGCCGCCCTGCTCGCGAAGTACCACGCCGGCCAGTCCGACTGGTACGACGCCGTCGCGCGGTACAGCGGGTCGGCCGGAGACGCCGCGCAGACCTTCGCCGACGAGGTCTTCGACACCATCAAGACCGGCGTCGCCCGGACCACCGACGACGGCCAGCAGGTCACCCTGGCCGCGACGCCCGATCTGAAAGCCCCGCAGCACGCCGGGAACCCGGCGAACGTCGAGTGCCCGCGGACCGTCGCCTGCGAGTCGGTCCCCGCTCCCTACCAGGAGCTGCCGAACGACGACTACGGCAACCACGACCTCGCCAACCGGCCGGTCAGCCAGAAGATCGACCACATCGTCATCCACGACACCGAGGGCTACTGGGACAACGTCCTCGACCTCGCCCAGGACCCGACGTACGTGAGCTGGCACTACACCATCCGCTCCAACGACGGCCTGATCGCGCAGCACGTGCCGACCAAGGACGTCGCCTGGCACGCCGGCAACTGGTACGTCAACGCGAAGTCCATCGGCGTCGAGCACGAGGGCTTCGCCGCGAAGGGCACCTGGTACACCGAAGCGATGTACCGGTCGAGCGCGAAGCTCGTCGGCTACCTCGCGCGCAAGTACGGCATCCCGCTCGACCGGGCGCACATCATCGGCCACGACAACGTGCCGGGCACGATCCCGTCGACCATCGCGGGCATGCACTGGGACCCGGGCCCCTACTGGGACTGGTCGCACTACTTCGACCTGCTGGGCGCGCCGCTCGGCGGGTTCGGGCTGCCCGGCTCGTCGCTGGTCACCATCGACCCGGACTTCGCGAAGAACCAGCCGGTGTTCACCGGGTGCGACGGTCCCGGCACGGCTTGCGCGCCGCGGGGCTCGGAGGCCGTCGTGCTGCACTCGCAGCCCAGTGAGACGTCGCCGCTGCTCGTCGACATCGGCCTGCATCCGAACGGTTCACCGTCCACAACGGACGTCTCCGACGTCGGCAGCCGCGCCGCGACCGGACAGCAGTACGCCGTCGCCGGCGTCAGCGGCGACTGGACGGCGATCTGGTACCTCGGGCAGAAGGGCTGGTTCCACAACCCGCGCAACGCCCGCGTGGCCAAGCCGGCGATCGGGCTCGTCGTGACGCCGAAGCCGGGGTTGACGACGATCCCCGTGTACGGCCGGGCCTACCCCGAGCCCGAGGCCTACCCGGCGAACACCACCGTGCAGGCGATCACGCCGCTGCCGTACACGCTGGCCGCCGGCCAGAAGTACTCCTCGGCCGGGACGGTCGGCTCGGAGTACTACTCGGCCACGACGTTCGACGTGGCCGACCACGTGGTGGTGAAGGGCAAGCTGAAGTACGTCCAGATCCAGTTCGGGCACCGGATCGCGTTCGTCAAGGCGGACGACGTCCGGATCCTGCCGGCGTTCTGACCGAAGTTCGTGAAGGCCACCTTGAGGAACTTGTAGTTCCTGAAGGTGGCCTTCACGGCTTTCAGGCGTCGAGCGCGACCTTCGCCCCGGCCGCCTGTTCGGTGTTGCGGCGCGTCTTCGTCCAGCCGTTGCGGCCGCGCACCAGCCGGAACAACGCGCGCCAGTAGACGGCGAAGAGGATCCACGCGCCGCCGGTGAACCACGCCCACATCCGCGCCGGGTCGCCCGCGGTGCTCGTCACCAGCAGGACGAACGGGATCGGGTAGAGCAGCGAGCCGAGCAGTTGCAGCCACGGCTGGGCCAGGTAGTACATCATCTCCGCGGCGCCGAGCGTGCTCAGGTGCGGCGAGTCCCAGATCCGCCGCAGGTAGCGGGCGCACTGCATGGTGCCCTGGCCCCACCTCGTGCGCTGCACCAGGAACCGCCGCAGGCTGTACAGACCTTCCTGCGCCACATGGGAATCCGGCGTGAACCCGGTGCGCCAGCCCGCCGTCAGCAGGTGGACGCCGAGCTCGAAGTCCTCCAGCAGCGAGCCACGCCACGGCTGTTCGTCCGGGCCGGCGATCGAGTCGAGCGCGGTGAGCCGGGTGAACTGGCCGTTGCCGCCCATGGAGATCGTGCCGGTGAAGCCGCGGGAGGTCTGGATCGCCGCGATCGCCGTCCGGAACTCGAGATCCTGCAGCTGCGCGAGCTTCAGGCCGAACCAGCGGCCGGCCGGGTTGCGCGACGGCGGCGGCGTCCCGACGTTGCTCATCCGGACGTCGAGCTGGACCGCGCCGATCTCCGCGTCGCCGAAGAGGTGGTCCGCCGCGCAGACCTCCAGGCAGTTCGGGGCCGGGCGGCCGTCGGCGTCGACGACCACCACGACGACGACGTCGTTCCGGCGCGCGTCCGGGCCCATCCACTCGTTCAGCGCCCGGTAGGCGGCGTTGAGCGCGTCGCCCTTGCCGGTCCGGGCCTCGGGCCGCACGCGCGGCACCAGGTGCAGATACGGGTCGTAGCCGCCGTGGCGCCGCCACAGCATCCGGACGACGCGGGCCGTGCGGTCGTCGGAGTCGTCGTCGACGACCCAGACGTGCGCCTTGCGGAACGTCGTGCGCAGGTAGCGGATCGTCTCGCGGATGACCGTCTGCTCGTCGCGGCACGGCACGAAGAAGTGCCACGTGAAGTCCGCCGGATCGCCCACGGGAGCGGGCTTGCGGCGCAGGTACGGGACGACGATCACGACGACGTACACGAGGAACGCCACGCTCATCGTCAGCGCGAACGCCTGCGTGATCGCCAGCAGGACCTTGACGCTCATGCCTTCTTCTTCCGCGCCGCGAGCCAGACGAACAGGACCAGCGACACCGCGCCGCCGAAGACGCTGATCATCGAGCCGAGCAGCGTGTGGCCCCAGTAGTAGCCTTGTCGGTGCCGAACCCGTGGACCCGCCCGACGATCGTGAGAATGCGCAGCTGATTCACCAGCACGACGACGAGCGCGGAAATGCCGAGCGAAAAGAACAGCCTTTTGGCATTGGCGGGCCGGAAGTACACCATGACCATGGTCACAACGAGCAGCGGCAGCAAAAGGAACGCGGACGAACATTCCGGCGTCATTCTCAACCCGAATGGCGCAGCACTGTTCAACCCGAAGTAAACAGACTCCCGATCGGGCGCTACATAAACACCCGATGTAGTGACGGCCTCGAGGATCGCGCCCGCGAGGCGCACTTCCAGTTCGCGGTAGAACCGCTCGGCCAGCACCACCACGGCTCCCGCGACGGCCAGCGCGCCGAGCGCGATGACCAGCGGAAACTTCGTAATACCTCAATTCGGAGCGTTCGCTACGGCCACGACAGTCCTCTCGGTGTCGATTCTTCGTTCAAGCTGCGAACCCGGGCGAGCGTAAGTCATGGACGTCCCGCGGTTCCACCCGGAGGTGTGGTTTCAGCGGCCATTCGGCAGCAGCGGCGGCGAACTTGCTAGCCCGACCGGGTGATGTGGTGACGACCAGCGGAAACGACGTCGCGAAATACCCGATCCGGTGATCCGGGAAATTTCGTGTGCTATTCGAACCGCGCTTGGCGATAGTCGATTCGCGTGCCGAGTAGAGGCCAGCCGGTTCGATCCGCGCCGCCGTCACGCGAATCTCCAGGAAACCCAGCGAATTCGGAGGATCAGTTGAGGAAAAGCTCCCTCGTGCGCCGCGGCGGCCTGCTCGCCGCGGTCGTGGCGAGCGTCGTGCTCGCCGGCGCGGCCCCCGCTTGGGCCTCGCCCGGCGACGGGTCCGCGTACGGCGTCAAGGTCGACGTCAAGCTGCTCGGCCGGCCGGCGGTGAAGGCGGGCCCGCTCGCGGCCGCCGCCACGGCCGGCCCGGCGAGCAGCAGCCTGGCGAAGGTCGACCTCCCGGCGTCCTCACCGCCAGCGCGATCACCACCGAGGCCAAGCGCGACGAGGATTCCGGGGCGGTGACGGCGAAGGCGAGCACCGCCGACGTCGGGTTGCCGCTGCTCAAGACGGCCCTCGGGACCGTCGGCATCAAGCCGTCGCGGTGCCGGCCGGGACGCGCATCTACCGCCGCCGCTCCGCCCAGGTCTGAGCGGGGCCCGGATGTACAAGATGCCGGGCGCGGGCGTCGGCGTGGCCGGCGGCGGGGTGGGCACCCTCGCCGCCACCGGTGCCGACGTCGGGTGGTGGCTGGCCGTCGGCGTGCTCCTGGTCCTGCTCGGGACCGTCGCGCTGATCGCCGTCCAATGCCGCAACCGCCGCCTTTCCCGGGCGCGGGACTGAGGGAAGGGCCGTCGGCGTGCGCCCCTCGCACGCCGGCGGCCCTCCAAGGCGGAAATTCCTGGACACTGGACTATGTGGAGAAGGGGCACCGCGCGGTGGACGTGATGTTGCTGGCCGGGACGCGGCCGGAAGCGCTGAAGCTCGCGCCGCTGGCCCTGGCGCTGGACGCGCACCCCGCGCTCCGGCCGATCCTGGTCCACAGCGGGCAGCACGCGGGCATGGTCGAGCAGGCCTTGGCGCCCTTCGGCCTGGTCGCGGATGCGTGGCTGGACGTGCCGCCGCGGGTCACCGGCGGTCAGGCGGAGCTGGTCGCGGGCCTGCTGCCCGCACTCGACGACGCGCTGCGCCGGTTCTCCCCGGCCGCGCTCGTCGTCCAGGGCGACACGACGACGACGCTCGCCGGCGCGCTGGCCGCGTTCTGGCTGGGCATTCCCGTGGTGCACCTGGAGGCCGGGTTGCGCACGCACGACCTGGCGGCGCCCTTCCCCGAGGAGGGCGCGCGGCAGATGGTGTCACGGCTGGCGGCGCTGCACCTCGCGCCGACGCTGCGCGCGGCCGCTGAGCTCCGCGCGGAAGGCGTTGCGCGGCAACAGATCGCGGTCACCGGCAACACGGTCGTCGACGCGGTGCTGGAGATCGCGGCGCGCGACCTCCCGGCGCGCGACACGGCGCTGGCGTTGCTGGAGATGGAGATCGCGGAGGCGGGCGAGCGGCTGGTGCTCGTGACGTCGCACCGCCGCGAGTCGTGGGGCGAGCCGCTGGAGCGGACGCTGGCCGCGGTGCAGCTGATCGTGGCCGAGCACCCGGACGTGCAGGTGCTGTTCCCGGCGCACCCGAACCCGCAGGTCCGCGGCCAGGTGGAGGCGGCTTTGGGTGGGCTGCCGAGGGTGACGGTGACGGACCCGCTGGAGTACCCGGACCTGGTCCGCGCGCTGCGGCTGGCGTCGCTGGTGCTGACGGACTCGGGCGGGATCCAGGAGGAGGCGCCGACGTTCGGCACGCCGGTGCTGGTCCTGCGCGACGTCACCGAGCGGGTCGAGGTCGTGGCGGCCGGGTGCGCGTGGCTGGTGGGGACGGACACCGAGCGGATCGCGGACACGGCGGCGCGGTTGTTGAGCGGTGAGCTGCGGCCGGCGCAGGTGGGAAACCCTTACGGCGAGGGGAACGCGGCGACGCTGGCGGTGGCGGCGATCGAGGAGCTGCTGGGTGTGGGGGCCCCGGCACACAAGCACGCCGCGGCTTCCTGAGGCCCGGCCGCAACGACTTGAACGACTCTTTCATGTCGTCAGGCGACATGAAAGAGTCGTTCATGTCATCTGAGCGGCCTAAAGCGAGACCACGTTCACCGGCAGGGCCGGGTTCGCGCTGAAGTCCAGCGATGCCGTCGGACGCTTGGCCGCCACCACGTGCGCACCCAAAGCCGCGATCATCGCGCCGTTGTCCGTGCACAGCCGCGGCCGCGGGACCCGCAGCTCGATGCCCGCCGCGGCACAGCGCTCGGCCGCCAGGGACGACAGCCGCGAGTTCGCCGCCACCCCGCCCGAGATCACGATGGTGCCGATCCCCTGTTCCTTGGCCGCGCGGATCGCCTTCATCGTCAGCACGTCCGCGACCGCCTCCTGGAACGACGCCGCGACGTCGTCCACCGGAATCTCCTCGCCGCGACGAGACGCGCCTTCGACCCAGCGCGCCACCGACGTCTTCAGGCCGGAGAACGAGAAGTCGTTCTTCGCGTCGCGCGGGCCCGTCATACCGCGGGGGAACGCGATCGCGGAGGGATTGCCGTTCTTCGCCGCTTTGTCGATCGGCGGGCCGCCCGGGTACGGCAGGCCGAGGACCCGCGCGACCTTGTCGTACGCCTCGCCCGCCGCGTCGTCCACAGTGGACCCCAGCTCGGTGATCGACGACGCGATGTCGTCGACGCGCAGCAGCTGCGTGTGCCCACCGGAGACCAGCAGCGCCAGGCACGGCGTCGGCAACGGCCCGTGCTGCAGCGTGTCCACGGCGATGTGCCCGGCGAGGTGGTTGACGCCGTACAAAGGCACGTCCAACGCCGTCGCGTACGCCTTCGCCGCGGAGACGCCGACGAGCAGCGCACCGGCCAGGCCGGGGCCGGCCGTCACCGCGATGGCGTCCACATCGGACAGGGAAAGCCCGGCCTTCTCGAAGGCACGGGAAGTCGTCGGGACCATCGCTTCGAGGTGCGCGCGGCTCGCGACCTCGGGCACCACGCCGCCGAAGCGGGCGTGCTGCTCGACGCTGGAGGCGACCTCGTCGGCGAGCAGCTCGACCGCTCCGTCGTCGTGCAGGCGGACCAGGCCGACGCCGGTCTCGTCGCACGAGCTCTCGATGCCCATGATGATGCGTGACATCAGCCCGCCACCTCGTCTCGCGTCCGCGCCGGGCGGACCATCGTGTACGCGTCGGCGCCGGAGGGCTGGTAGTAGCGCTTCCGGATGCCGAGCCGTTCGAAGCCGTGGCTCTCGTACAGCGCGAGGGCCGAGTCGTTGTCCGTGCGGACCTCGAGGAACACCGGCGCTTCGAACTCGTCCGCCCGCTCCAGCAGCGCCCGCAGCAACGCCTTGCCGATACCCCGGCGCTGGTACTCGGGTGCGACGCCGATGGTGTGCACGGTCGCCTCGTACTCGCCGCGGCGCCGCCCGACGACGGCCAGCCCGGCGTACCCGAGCAGCTCGTCGCCCTCGTCGGGGCGCGCGGCGAGGTAGAAGTTGCCCATGTCCAGCTCGGAGTGGAAGGCGCGCGCGCTCCACGGGTCGTCGCCGGGGAAGAGGATCTGCTCGATCTCGACGCACCGGGCGATGTCCCGGCGGCGCAGCGGCTCGAGTCTCACGGCGCGGTCACCCGTTTCGGCGCGGTGGGCTCGGCGGCGTCGGGGCGGCGCAGGTACAGGGGCGTCAGCGGCGCGGGCGCTTCCTTCGCCAGCAACGCACTGCGAGCGACCTTCACCAGGCCAGCGGGCGACGGAAAGCGCGGCTCGATCGGCCGGACGTCGAGCGCGGCGGTGTACAGCAGCGCGCCGTCGCCGGCCGCGACCTTGACACCGGTCTCGAGGTCGGCGGGGCGCTGGACGTGCGGGCCGTCGGTGCGGTTCCCGGCGGCGTCGTAGGCGGCCCAGTAGACCTCGCGGCGGCGGGCGTCGGTGAGGACGAGGAAAGCGTTGTCCCCCGGCACGACGTCGGCGGCCAGCGCGTCGAGGCTGCAGACCGGGTACACCGGGAGGCCGAGGGCGTGCCCGAGCGCGGCGGCGGTGGCCATCCCGGCACGCAGGCCGGTGAAGGGGCCGGGACCGACGCCGACGACGATCGCGTCGAGGTCCTTGAGGGACACTCCGGCGGCTTCGGCGGCGGCGAGCGCGTGCGGCATGATCAGCTCGCCGTGGGCGCGGGGGTCCACCGTGACGCGGTCGCCGCGCGTCTCGACCCCGTCAGCGTCGCCCGAGCCCACCGCGACGACGCCCGCGGTCACCGCCGGGGTCGAGGTATCGATCGCCAGTACCAACACGGTGTCCCAGCCTACGACCAGGGCCTTCGGCGACTTGCTGCAGGGGACGGATCCGCACGGTACTGTGCCGATTGTCACCAATCCGACAGCAGCCACGGCGGAAATCGGCGCCTTGCGCTGATCGGCCGGGGAACGTGTCCGCCTGCTTTCGGCCGGATTGGTAACGTGCGGATCGAGTGCGACACTGGGAGGTCCCCGCGGTGCCCGACCCGTTGTTCCCCACCCTCACGTCAGCTTCGGGCAAGGAAGCCCTCCGGTTCGGCGAACAGGCCCTGACCTACGAAGAGCTCGCGGCGGTCGCCGGCGGCCTCGCCGCCGAGCTGCCGCGCGGCCGCGTCGCGGTCTGGGCGACCCCGACGCTGCACACGAGCGTCGCCGTCGTCGCCGCGCTGCTGGCCGGCGTCCCGGCCGTGCCGCTCAACCCGAAGATCGGCGAGCGCGAGCTGGCGCACATCCTCGCCGACAGCGAACCCCGGCTGGTGCTGGCCGAGCCGGGCGCCGAGCTGCCGTCGGGGCTGGCCGGCCTGCCCCGGCGCGACATCCCGCTGACCGGCGAAGCCACGCCGCTCGCGGAAGAGCCGGATCCCGAGACGCCCGCGTTGATCGTCTACACCTCGGGCACGACCGGGCCGCCGAAGGGCGTCGTCCTCCCCCGCCGCTCGATCGCGACGACGCTCGACGCGCTCGAGGACGCCTGGGGCTGGACCGCCGAGGACACACTGGTGCACGGCCTGCCGCTGTTCCACGTGCACGGACTGATCCTCGGCATCCTCGGCCCGCTGCGCCGCGGCGGCTCGGTGCGCCACCTCGGCCGGTTCTCGACCGAGGGCGTCGCGCGCGAGCTGTCGGCCGGCGCGACCATGCTGTTCGGCGTCCCGACGATGTACCACCGGATCGCCGGCGAAGTCGGCACGGACGCGGCACTCGCCGACGCGCTGCGCGGCGCGCGGCTGCTCGTCTCCGGGTCGGCCGCGCTGCCGGTGCACGACCACCAGCGGATCACCGAAGCGACCGGCCAGCAGGTCGTCGAGCGCTACGGGATGACCGAGACGCTGATGAACACGAGCGTCCGCGCGGACGGCGAGCGCAAGCCCGGCACGGTCGGCGTGCCGTTGAGCGGGGTCGAACTGCGGCTGGTCGGCGAAGCCGGTGAGACGATCGACGACGTCGAAGGCGTCGGCGAGATCCAGGTGCGCGGCCCCAACCTGTTCACCGAGTACCTCAACCGCCCGGACGCGACCGCGGCCGCGTTCGACGGCGGCTGGTTCCGCACCGGCGACGTGGCGACGCGCGATGCCGACGGGTACGTCAAGATCGTCGGGCGCAAGGCGACCGACCTGATCAAGAGCGGCGGCTACAAGATCGGCGCGGGCGAGATCGAGAACGCGCTGCTCGAACACCCCGGCGTCGCGGAGGCGGCCGTCACCGGCGAGCCGGACGACGACCTCGGCGAGCGGATCGTCGCGTGGGTCGTGCCCAGCGGTGAGCCGCCTTCGGCCGACGAGCTGGCCGACCACGTCGCCAAGCTGCTCGCGCCGCACAAGCGCCCGCGGGTCGTCCGGTACCTGGACGCGTTGCCGCGCAACGACATGGGCAAGGTCTTGAAGCGGGCGCTCGGTGACTAGACGGCCGGCGCGCGAAGTCGTCGGCGCGATCTCGAACGGCTTCGAGGAGTTCCCCACGCCGTTGCGCGACGAGCCGGCCGACGGACCGATCGGCTGGCCCGGCTACCGCGAAGCACGCTCCGCCGCTGAAGAACGCACCGGCGAGAAGGAGTCCGTCGTCTGCGGGACGGCGAAGATCGGTGACGTCGAGGCCGTGCTGATCGCGTTCGAGTTCGGGTTCCTCGGCGGATCGCTCGGGCAGCGCACCGGCGACCGGATCGAGGCGGCGTTCGCGCACGCGCGTGACGCGCGGCTGCCGGTGGTCTCGCTGGTTTCGACCGGCGGCAGCCGCATGCAGCAGGGCATGCGCGCGTTGATGCAGCTGCAGCGGGTGGCGCGGGCGTCGGCGCTCACGCGGGCGTCGGGAATCCCGCAGATCTCGGTGCTGCGCGACCCGACGACCGGCGGCGGCTGGGCGACGCTCGGCGCGGGCGCCGACGTCATCCTCGCGCTGCCGGAGGCGCAGGTCGGCTTCGCGGGCTCTCGGGTGCGTCCCGCGGGTTCGCCGGAGGCGTACACGGCGGAGGCCAAGTACGAGTGGGGTCAGGTCGACGCGATCGTCTCCCCCGACGAACTCGGCGCTGTGCTGGAACGGTGGCTGCGGCTGCTGACGGCGCATTCGTCGGCGGCGGCTCCCCCGCCTTCCGCCCTGCGGCCGGCTTCCCTTCCCGGCACGGGCTGGGAAGCGGTGCAGGCCGCGCGTTCCCCGCGACGGCCACGGGCCGTCGAGTACCTCGACGCGTACTTCGACTGGCGCTCGGACGTCAGCGGCGACCGCGGCGGCGGGGTCGATCCCGGGGTTTTGTGCGGCTTCGGCTGGCGCGACGGCCGGACGATCGCCTACGCGGCCCAGTGCGGCACACCGACGTTGCCCTCGGGCTTCCGGACCGCGGCGAGGCTGGTCAAGCTGGCCTCACGGCTGGGGATCCCGGTGCTGACGCTGGTCGACACCCCGGGCGCGGCGAACGACGCGGCGGCGGAGCAGGCGGGCGCGGGCGGCGCGATCGCGGCGCTGTTCGAGGCGGTGGCGACGGCATCGATCCCGGTGACGACGCTGGTGATCGGCGAAGGCGGCTCGGGCGGGGCGTTGGCGTTCGCGGCCCCGGAGTCGACGTGGGTGACGCCCGACGCGTACTTCTCGGTGACGTCCCCGGAAGCGGCGGCGGCGATCCTGAAGCGGCCGGCCTCGGAGGTCCCGGATCTCGCCAACCAGCTGCACCTGCGGCCCCAGGACCTGGTGGACCTGGGCGTGGCGCGGGCCGTCGTGAGTGTTCAGGCGGGTTAGAACCACGCCCTAAACACTCACGACCTCTCGCGCCGCCCAGGTGCCGTGCGGCTCCAGCGTCACCTCGCGGACGTCGTCCTCGCGGCGGTCCAGCCGCACCACCAGGTAGTCCGACGACAGCCGTTCCGCCGAGCCCTCGCCCCACTCGACCACGATCGCCGAGCGCTCCAGGTCCGTGTCGAGGTCCAGGTCGTCCAGCTGGGACAGGTCGCCGCCCAGGCGGTACGCGTCCACGTGCACCAGCGGCACTCCGGCGGCGCCCGCCGGGTGGACGCGGGCCAGGACGAACGTCGGGGAGCTGACGCGGCCGCCGACGCCGAGGCCGTCCGCGATGCCGCGGGTCAGCGTGGTCTTGCCCGCGCCCAGCGGGCCCGCGAGCAGGACGAGGTCACCCGCGCGCAGGGAGCGGCCGAGGGACCGCCCGAACTCCATCGTGTCTTCGGGCGTCGGGAACAGATGCGTCAACGCTGCCACCACCAGTTTCGCTGAGCTGAAAGCACGCCGTCCACACCGGAACAGCGTTGCAGGAGATCGATCAGATGGCTGTTCACCAGCTCCGGCTGTTCGAGCAGCACCATGTGCCCGGCGCCGCGGACGCGCACCAGCTCGGCGTCGGGCAGCTCCGAGGCGATCCGCTCGGCGTGCGAGAACGGCGTGAACCGGTCCGAATCACCGCCGATGACCAGCACTTCCGCGTGCTTCAGCCCGGCCAGCGCGGCGTACCGGTTGTGGCTGCCGAGCGTGTCGACGAAGTTGACGAGCCCGCGGACCGGCGTCACCTCGAGCATTTCGAGCATGAAGTCGACGAGCCTCGGCGCGACGTCGCGGCTGCCGAAAGCCAAGCGCCGCACGGCTTGCCGCGTCAGCTGCCCGCCCGCCGCGCGGACGAACTCGACCAGCCCCGGCTGCCAGCCGGCGAGACCGCCGGCCGCCCGCGTCAGCGGGTTGTACTTCGAGAGCAGCGAACGCGGCAACCCGCGTGCGCCCACTTCGCCCGCCGCGGTCGCGATGAACGCGACGCCGGCGACACGATCTTCGAACAGCGAAGGGAACTCGGCGGCCAGCTCCATGATCACCATGCCGCCCATCGAGTGCCCCATCAGCACGATGGGCCCGTCCGGCACCACGGACCGCAGCACGACGTCGAGGTCGCGCGCCAGCTGCTCGATCGTCGAATTCTCCGCGGAAGCCGCGCCGGACAGACCGTGGCCGCGGTGGTCGTAGTACACCTGACGTACGCGAGGCAGGCGAAGCGTCGCGAGATCCCGGCGCTGGAAGTGAAAGCACCGCCGCGAAAGCGCGAAGCCGTGTACCCCCACGACAGTCAGTTCAGGCTTGCCGCCGTCCTCCGGGTCGATCTCCTCGACCGAAAGCGGCGTGCCGTCCTCGGCCGCGACCGTGGAAGTACGGTCCGGCTTCAGCTCCCCCAGCGGCTCGTCCACGTACGGATCCTCACTGTGCCGCCGCTGCTGCGCGGCGACGATAGCGGCGGCGGCGGTCCCGGTGGCGATGGCCCCGACCCCGCCGGCGATGGCCAGCAGTCGACGTGAAGGTGTCACGAGCGCGCCCCCAGATACCGGCGCCGCACCCGCGGGCGGTACATCGAGGTGACGATCTCGTAGTCGATGGTGCCCAGCTTGTCGGCCCATTCCCGGGCCGTCGGCTCGCCGTGCGTCCCCCGCCCGAAGAGGACGACCTCGTCGCCGACCGCCGGCTCGTAGTCACCGCAGTCGACCACCAGCTGGTCCATGCAGACGCGCCCGGCGACCGGGCGCCGCTGCCCGCCGAGGAGTACGTCCATCCGCCCGGACAGCGACCGCGGGACGCCGTCGGCGTAGCCGGCCGGCACCAGCGCCAGGTTCGTGTCCTGTGCCGCCGTCCAGGTGTGCCCGTAGGACACCGATTCGCCGGCTTCGACGCGCTTGACCAGCGCGACCGCGGACCGGAACGTCATGGCCGGGCGCAGGTCTTCGGCGTGGCGCACCGGGTTCAGCCCGTACATCGCGATGCCGGGGCGGACGACGTCGAAGTGCAGGTCCGGGCGGGTGAGCAGGGCCGCGGAGTTCGCCAGGTGCCGCTTCGGGTCGAGCCCGGCGGCGCGGGCGGCGTCGTAGGCCTCGGCGAAGCGCTTCGCCTGCAGGTCGGTCGCCGGGTGGTCCGGCTCGTCCGCGCACGCGAGGTGGGACCAGATCGCGACGACTTCGACCCGCGGTTCGGCGGCCGCCGCTTCGACCAGCTCGGCCCAGCGGGCGGGCGGGCAGCCGTTGCGCGAGAGCCCGGTGTCGATTTTGAGGTGCACACGAGCCCGGGTACCCGCTGTCGTGGCGGCCGCGATGCGGCGTAGCTCACCCAGGGAGCTCGCCGCGAGGTCGATGCCGGCCTCGATGCCCGGCGCGAAGTCGACGTCCGGGGTGTCCAGCCAGCTGAACAGCCGGGTCGTGATCCCGGCTTCGCGCAGGGCGAGGGCCTCGCCGAGCGAACAGGTGCCGAGCCAGCCCGCGCCGGCCTCGACCGCGGCGCGCGCCACCGGCAGCGCGCCGTGGCCGTAGGCGTCGGCCTTCACCACGGCCATCACCTCGGCGCCGGGCGCGCGGGCGCCCAGCAGGGTGAGGTTGTGGCGGATCGCGTCGAGGTCGATGTCGACCTGGGCGCGGGGGCTGGGCTCATGGGAAAAACTGGAAGACATGACGCCTCCCAGTTTCCCATGACCCGAGGTCAGGGCAGGCGCAGCCCGGACGTGGCGGAGAACACGTGCAGCTCGTCGGGGCGGATCCGCAGGTGCAGGGTGTCGCCCATGGACGGCGGCGTGCGCGGGTCGACCCGGACGACGACGTTGGGCCGGGTGTCGTCGGCGTCGGTGTGGGCGAGCTTGCCGTAGACGAACGCGTCCGAGCCGAGCTCCTCGACCAGGTCCACCTTGATCGGCAGGGTGCCGTCTTCACCGTTGGCGACCTCGAGGGCCTCCGGCCGGAAGCCGAGGGTCACGGTGTCACCGTCGGCCGCGGCGATGGTCTCGCGGGTCAGCGGCACGCGCGCCCCACCCACCTCGGCGCCGTCGGCCGTGAGCTTCGCGGTGGCCAGGTTCATCGCCGGCGAGCCGATGAACCCGGCGACGAAAGCGTTTGCGGGCCGGTCGTACAGGGCGCGCGGGGTGTCGCACTGCTGCAGCAGGCCGTCCGACAGCACGGCGACGCGGTCACCCATCGTCATGGCTTCGACCTGGTCGTGCGTGACGTACACCGTGGTGACGCCGAGGCGGCGCTGCAGCGCGGCGATCTGCGTACGCGTCGACACGCGCAGCTTCGCGTCGAGGTTCGACAGCGGCTCGTCCATCAGGAAGACCTGCGGCTCGCGGACGATCGCGCGGCCCATCGCGACGCGCTGGCGCTGACCACCGGAGAGCGCCTTCGGCTTGCGGTCGAGGTAGTCCACGATGTCGAGCAGCTTCGCGGCCTCCAGGACCTTCTGCTTGATCTCGGACGCGGGACGCCCGGCGATCTTCAGCGCGAAGCCCATGTTCTGCGCGACCGTCATGTGCGGGTACAGCGCGTAGTTCTGGAACACCATGGCGATGTCACGCGAGCGCGGCGGCAGCTGGGTGACGTCGCGGTCGCCGATCCAGACGGCGCCGTCGTCGATGTCCTCGAGGCCGGCGAGCATGCGCAGGCTGGTCGACTTGCCGCAGCCGGACGGGCCGACCAGCACCAGGAACTCGCCGTCGGCGATCTCCAGGTCCAGCGCGTCGACCGCGGGGCGCTCCGAACCCGGGTAGCGCCGGGTCGCCTTGTCGTAGGTGATGGAAGCCATCGGTCAGTCCTCTCCGAGATTCCGCCGGACCCCGTACGCCGCTTCGCGGGCTTCGAGGTGGCGCTGCTGGATCCGGTGGCCCTCGGCGCGCTGCGCCTCGGTCGGCTCGTCCAGCTCGAGCCGGGCTTTCTTGTTTTCCTGCCAGGACGGGGGTTCCGCGCTGGAAGCCAGGGCCCAGGCCGCCTGCCGCGCCGCGCCGACGGCGACGTACTCGGCGACTTCGGGCAGCTGCACGGGCACGCCGAACACCAGCGGCGCGACCGCGCGGACGGCGGCCGACTGCGCGCCCCCGCCGATCAGCAGCACGCGGTGGACGTCGAGGCCGTGCGCGCGGACCGCGTCGAGACCGGCGGCGAGGCCGCAGAGCATGCCTTCGACGGCGCTGCGCGCGAGGTTCGCCGGGGTCATGTTCGCGCGGGTCAGGCCGGTCAGGGAGCCGGTGGCGCCGGGCAGGTTCGGGGTGCGCTCGCCGTCGAGGTAAGGCAGGAAGGTCAGGCCGCCGGCACCGGGTTCGCCGGACAGCGCGAGGCGGTCGAACTCGCTCAGCGTCGCGCCGAGCATGCCGGCCGTCGCGGTGAGGACGCGCGCGGCGTTGAGCGTGCAGGCGAGCGGGAGGAACCGGCCGGTGGCGTCGGCGAACCCGGCCACCTCGCCGGACGCGTCGGCCGCGCCGCTTTCGGCGACGCCGAACACGGTGCCGCTGGTGCCGAGCGAGACGACGACGTCGCCGGGCTGCAGTTCGAGCGCCAGCGCGGCGGCCATGTTGTCGCCGGTGCCGGCCGAGACGAGCACTCCGCCGGGGGTGTGGCCGGCGGTGTCGGCCGGGCCGAGGACGGTCGGCAGCTCCGGCGTCCGGCCGCCGAAGGCGTGGGCCAGGACGTCGAGGCGGTAGGCGTTGTCGGACGGCGAGAAGTAGCCGGTGCCGGACGCGTCGCCGCGGTCGGTGACCGGGGCGCCGCCGGTGAGCTTCCAGGTCAGCCAGTCGTGCGGGAGCAGCACGCGCGCGACGCGGTCGGCGAGCTCGGGCTCGTGGTCGGCCAGCCAGCGCAGCTTCGTGACCGTGAAGCTGGCGACCGGCACCGAGCCGACGGACTTCGCCCAGACCGACGGCCCGCCGAGCTCGTCGATGAGGTCGAGCGCCGACTGCGCGGAACGGGTGTCGTTCCACAGCAGCGCGGGGCGGACGACCTCGTCGTGCTCGTCGAGGGTGACCATGCCGTGCTGCTGGCCGCCGACGCCGATGGCCTTGACGTCGTCGAGCAGTCCCTTCGCGGCTTCCTGGAAGGCGTCCCACCAAGCGGCGGGGTCGACCTCGGTGCCCTCGGGGTGCGGCGCGCGGCCGGTGCGGACGATCTCACCGGTGCGCGCGTCGCACACGACGACCTTGGTCGACTGGGTGGACGAGTCGATGCCGGCGACCAGCTCAGCTGTCATAGGGCTGCCCCTCTGCGACGTGTTCGACGATCTCGATCGTGGTGCCGGCGTTGAGCGCGGCCTCGATCTCCTCGGTCGGCGTGGTTTCGCCGGTGATCAGCAGGTCGTAGTCGCCGACGTCGCCGTGGCCGTAGGTGGCGGTCCGGCCGAACTTCGAGTGGTCGACGACGAGAACCGTCTGGTTGGCGACCCGCAGCGCCGCCTTCTTCAGCTCGGCGTAGTCGCGGTCGGGGTGGAAGAGCCGCCCGACGGCGACGGCGGTGACCGAAACGAACGAGACGTCGGCGCGGATCGAGTCCAGGAGGTTCAGGACCTCGGGGCCGGCGCAGGAGTCGTACTCCGGCGAGTACCGGCCGCCCGCCAAGACGACGTCGGTCTTCGGGCCGAGCAGGCGGGCGGCGTGCAGCGAGTTGGTGACGACGGTGAGGGCGTCGATCTCTGCCAGGCGCCTGACCAGCGGGAGGAGGGTGGTGGAGTCGTCCACGAAGACGGTCTGGCCGGGCTGCACGTGGTTCGCGGCGGCCGCGCCGAGGGCTTCCTTTTCGCCGTGGTGGAGAGTGTCGCGGAAGCGGGCGGCGGTCTCGATGGTGAGGGCCGGATAGGCCTCGACCTTGCCGCGCAGCTTGCGCAGGAGGCGGCGCTCGGCGAGGTCGTCGAGGTCGCGGTGCATGGTCATGAGGCTGACCCGGAACCTCGTCGTCAGGTCGTCGATGCGGGCTTCGCCCTGCTCGATGACGTGGTCGAGGATGTCCTGCCGCCGCTGTTCGACGACGGCATCGGACGGCCGGGTCTTCCGGTCCCCCGATGATGATGCTGTGCCGCCGCTCACCCGGCATTCTTACCAGATTTATCGCCCGGAGTTAACAGAGAACTCGATAACTCTTCGCGCGTCGGTGGCCGGCCGACGTCATGAAAGGGTCGTTCATGTCGTCTGGCGACATGAACGACCCTTTCATGGCATGCCGGTGGCGGTCAGGTCGCGAGGGAGCGGATCGAGCGGATCGCCTCGGGAATCGCGTGGACCAGGCCCGATGCCGACGTCGGGGCGTTCTGGGCCGCGATCGCCCCCGCCAGCGAGTGCACGTGGGCCGCCGCCGCGGCCGCCAGCCACGGGTCAAGGCCCGCCGCCAGCAGCGCGCCCACCAGGCCCGACAGCACGTCACCCGACCCGGCCGTCGCCAGCCACGCGCCGTGCGGCTTGTTCACCGCGACCCGGCCGTCCGGGGCCGCCACCAGCGTGACGTGCCCCTTCAGCAGCACCACCGCGTCGTACTTCTTCGCCGCTTCGCGCGCCGCCGTCACGCGGTCCGCGCCCGGCTTCCGGCCCATCAGGCGCTCGTACTCGCCCGCGTGCGGCGTCAAGACCAGCGGTGTGTCCGGATCGCGCGCGTCGAGGACCTCCGGGGACTTCGCGATGATCGTCGTCGCGTCGGCGTCCGCGCAGACCGGGACGCCCTGGCCCAGCACGTGCCGCAGGACGTCGCGGCCATCGGAGCCCGTGCCGATGCCCGGCCCGACCGCCCACGCCTGGACGCGGCCGGCGTCCGCGACCGTGCCCGTCGCGATGATCTCCGGCCACTGCGACCGGACGACGTCGGCCGCGTGACCCGCGTAGCGCACCATGCCGGCCGTCGCGCGGACCGCCGAACCCGCCGCCAGCACCGCCGCGCCCGGGTACGTCGCCGAGCCCGCCGCGATCCCGACCACACCCTGGCTGTACTTGTCGTCCGCCGGCCCGGGCACCGGCCAGGCCGCCGCGACGTCCACGGTGTCCAGCCGCTCGAGCGAAGGGTCCGTCAACTCGAGGCCGATGTCGACCAGCACGACCTCGCCGCACCACGACGGCGCCAGCGCGTGCACCGGCTTGAGCGCGCCGAACGTCACCGTGCGGGTCGCCTTCACCGCCGGACCGTCGACCGCGCCGGTGTCCGGGTCGACGCCGCTGGGCAGGTCGACCGCCACGATCGGTGCCTCGACCAGGTCGACCAGCCGCGCGGCGTCGGGCCGCAGCGATCCGGAAGCCGAAATCCCGACGATCCCGTCGACGACGACGTCGGCCTTCGCGATCCACTGTGGACCGTCCTCGGCGGACACCGCCCGACCGCCGGCGCGCTTCAGCGCCTCGAGACCGGCGGGGTGGGCCTTCTCGGGCTTGAGCAGGATCGCCGTGACGGCGACTCCGCGCTTCCGGAGGAAGGCTCCCGCCCAGAGCGCGTCTCCACCGTTGTCGCCGGAGCCGACGAGCAGCACGACCCGACGGCCGGACACTCCGCCGGTGTGGTCTTCGAGCAGGTCCGCGATCTGCACCGACAAGCCGAACGACGCCCGGCGCATCAGCTCGCCTTCGGGCGTGACGGCGAACGCCCGCCCCTCCGCCTCGCGAATCCGTTCCGTGGTCCAGATTCCCTGCACGGCGGCGGCCTCCCTCGTACGCGGTGTTACTCCACGGTGACGGACTTCGCCAGGTTACGCGGCTTGTCGACGTCGTACCCGCGGGCGCGGGCGATCTCCGCGGCCAGCACCTGCAGCGGGACCGTGGACACCAGCGGCTGCAGCAGCGTCGGCACCGCGGGGACCTCGATGAGCTCGTCGGCGAACGGCCGGACGGTCTCGTCGCCCTCTTCGGCGATCACGATCGTGCGGGCGCCGCGCGCCTGGATCTCGCTGATGTTCGACACGAGCTTCGAGTGCAGCACCGCGCGGCCCTTGGGCGACGGCATCACGACGACGACCGGCAGGCCCTCTTCGATCAGCGCGATCGGGCCGTGCTTGAGCTCGCCGGCCGCGAAGCCCTCGGCGTGCATGTACGCGAGTTCCTTGAGCTTCAGCGCGCCCTCGAGCGCGACCGGGAAGCCGACGTGGCGACCGAGGAAGAGGATGGCTTTCGAGTCCGCGATCCGGCGGCCGAGGTCGCGCACCTGGTCCACAGTGGACAGTACCTTCTGGACGGCCGCGGGCATCGCCTCGAGCTCGGCGAACTCGCGCGCGACCTCGTCCGGGTACTTGGTGCCGCGGGCCTGCGCCAGCGCCAGGCCGACCAGGTAGTTCGCCGCGATCTGGGCGAGGAACGCCTTGGTCGACGCGACGCCGATCTCGGGCCCGGCGTGGGTGTAGAGGACGGCGTCGGACTCCCGCGGGATCTGCGCGCCGTTGGTGTTGCAGACGGCCAGGACGCGCGCCTTCTGCTCACGCGCGTGCCGGACGGCTTCGAGCGTGTCCGCCGTCTCGCCGGACTGGGAGACGGCGACGACCAGCGTGTCGCGGTCGAGGACCGGGTCGCGGTAGCGGAACTCCGACGCCAGCTCGACCTCGACCGGCAGCCGCGTCCAGTGCTCGATGGCGTACTTGGCGACCAGGCCGGAGTGGTAGGCCGAACCGCAGGCGACGACGAAGACCTTGTCGACGTCGCGCAGGTCCTGGTCGGAGATGCGCTGCTCGTCGAGGATGATCCGGCCGGACTCGAAGTGGCCGCGCAGCGTGTTGGCCAGCGCCTCGGGCTGCTCCTCGATCTCCTTGAGCATGAAGTACTCGTGGCCGCCCTTTTCGGCGGCGGACAGGTCCCAGTCGACGGTGAACGGCTTGGCCTGGGCGGCGTCGCCGTGGAAGTCGGTGACCTCGTAGCCCTCGCGGGTGATGACGACGAGCTGGTCCTGGCCGAGCTCGACGGCCTCGCGGGTGTGCTCGATGAACGCGGCGACGTCGGAGGCGACGAAGTGCTCGCCCTCCCCGACCCCGACGACCAGCGGCGACGACCGGCGGGCCGCGACGATGGTGTCCGGCTCGTCGGCGTGCGTCACGACGAGCGTGAACGCGCCTTCGAGGCGGCGGCAGACGGCGGCGACGCTGGCGGGGAGGTCGCCCTCGGTCTCGCCCTCGGTGTAAGCGCGGGCGACGAGGTGGGCGGCGGTCTCGCTGTCGGTGTCGCTGGCCATCTCGACGCCGTCGGCCTCGAGCTCGGCGCGCAGGGTGGCGAAGTTCTCGATGATGCCGTTGTGCACGACGGCGACGCGCTGCGAGGTGTCGCGGTGCGGGTGCGAGTTGCGGTCGATCGGCGCGCCGTGGGTGGCCCAGCGGGTGTGGCCCATGCCGGCGGTGCCGGTGATGCTGTCCCGGCCGACCTTGTCGAGCTCGGCTTCCAGGTTGGCGAGCCGGCCCGCCTTGCGTTCGACGGTCAGCGCCCCGGCGCCGTCGAGGACCGCGACACCGGCCGAGTCGTACCCGCGGTACTCCATGCGCCGGAGGCCGCCGAGGACCACGTCCAGGGCTGGGCGGTGCCCGACATATCCCACGATTCCACACACGCGCACCAGCCTAACGAGGGACGTTCGGCAGGTTGACGGGGTCCGCGAACGGGCTTTGACCTGCGCGGATGTGGCGGCGGATGGTCCGGACCAATGCGGGGTAACCCACACGTGTGGCCGCTCGCCGCAAGCGCCCCAATGTGGCCTTGGTTGCGTTCAACGCACCCAAGGCGGCCTTCGGTGCGTTCAACGCACCGAAGGCCACATTGGGGCGCTTGGGTCGGGGTCGAGCGGCGGGCGAGCCGAGCGGGTGCGCACGGTCGCGACGGGCCGGCGCCCCGGACCGCGGCTCGCCGGGGCGGCGGGCGAGCCGCCCCGGCTTCCGCACAGTAGGGTTCCGGCCATGGCCAGCAAGCCCAAGCAGCTGCTCGCGGAGTTGACGCACCCGGGTCCGCACGAAGTCCTGCGGGGCAACCTCGCCCTGGTCGGACTGCCCGGCGTGGTGTTCACGCCGCGCTCCGGTCTCGGGTTGCCGGCCGTTGCCTTCGGGCACGGGTGGCTGCAGCCGCCCGATCGGTACCGGCAGCTGCTGCACCACCTCGCCAGCTGGGGCATCGTCGCCGCCGCGCCCGCGACCCAGCGAGGCCCGCTGCCGTCGCACCGGTTGCTCGCCGCCGACCTGCTGACCACCCTCGACGTCGTCACGACCGTGCGGCTCGGGCCGGACGGCATCAGCGTCGACCCGGCCAAGCTCGGCCTCGCCGGGCACTCGACCGGCGGTGGCTCCGCCGTCCTCGCCGCGGCTCAGGACGCGCAGGCTGGGAACCACCGGATCAAGGCGGTCGCGACCATCACCGCCGCCCAGACGCTCCCGCCGGCCACCGAGTCGGCGAAGGCCATCACCGTTCCCGGCCTGCACCTCGCCGCCGAAGAGGACCTCGTCGCCCCGAAGGTCGGGCACGCCGAGGCCATCACCGACGCGTGGGGCAGCGAGGACGTCCAGCTGCGCACCCTCGGCAAGTCGACCCATCTGGGCGTCACCGAGGGACGGCACTGGTCGCAGCTGATCATGCACGGCAAGCCGCACCGCAAGACCCAGCAGCTCACGCGCGCGCTGTTCACGGCGTTCTTCCTGACCCACCTGACCGGCACGGACAAGTACCGGCCGCTGCTGGAAGCCGACGTCAAGCGCGCCCCCATCGAGCGCGAAGAAGAACCCGCGCACTGACGCGGAAAAGGCCCGGCCGAAGCCGGGCCCTTCCCTGGAAACTCAGACCAGCCAGCTGGTGCTGGAGAAGTCGTCCTCGTCGTCCACCGGACGCGCGTGCCGCCCCCGCTTCGGCGGCTCCGGCGCCGGAGCCGGGGGCGCCGGCGGTTCCGGCACCGGCTGAGGCGCCACCGCCGCGGGCACTGGCGTCCCGTAACTCGGCGTCGGGTACGGCGTGCGGCCCGTGTCCGCCTCTTCGTCCTCGACGCCGAACTCCATCAGCGACTCGCGGCCCTTGTCGGCCAGCGTCTTCTCCGTCGCCCAGCCGCCCGCACTCTGCTTGCGCTTGTTGAGCTCGTCCATGTGCTCGGCGTACTTCTGCGCGGCGGCGAGCTCGTTCTTCAGCCCCTCGCGGGCCTGCGTCTCGGCCTCCGCGACCCGGCGTTCGCGCAGCCCCCGCTGCTCGTCCTGCTCGCGCGCCGCGGCGTCCATCGTCGAGATCGCCGTGCGGTACCGGTCTTCGGCGCTGCTCATCGGCCCTCCTCAGCCCTGGTCACCGGTCGTACCGGATCGAACGGTCACCCTCGTCGTCCAGCGAGCCGCTGATCCGGCCCTTGGCGCCGCTCGTCTCGAAGACGCCGCCCTCGATGCGGTACTGGCTCGGCCCGCGCTGCTGGTCGCCGCCGCCACCGCCACCCGGGGCGCCGCCCATGCCACCCATCATGCCGCCCATGCCACTCATGCCGCTCATCCCGCCGGACGAGCTCGCCGCGGCCTGGTGCCCGCCCGGGTCGACCGGGGTCGTGCCGAGGCCGCTGCCGTCGGACATCGGCATCGACGCGTCGCTGCCCGACTGCGCACCGGGGTCCAGCGACACGGCGCCGGCGAAGTCCGCCGACCCGCCGCCGGTCACGGCGGACCCGAAGTCGCTCGCCCCGGCCGTGGTCGTCGAGTCGCCACCGCCACCGGCCACGCCGGAGTCACCGCCGCCGGCACCCGCGTCGGCCACCGCGATCGCGGGCTCCGCGCCGACGCTGCTGCCGCCACCACCGCCGAAGTCGCCGGAGAAGTCCTGGCCGCCCGGCGTGGTGAACCCGCCCTCGCCCGAAGCGGCCGCCGCTGCGCCCTGCGTGAACGCCGGGTCGGGGTTGGCCGGCGCCGGGTCCTTCGCCTGCGGCAGCTCGGCATCCGCGTCGTGCTGGATCGCGGAGCCGCTGCTGTCGGTCGCCGCGGGATCGGTCTTGAGGTCGCTCGCCTTGGGGTCGTCCTTCTCGTCGAGCGTGTACGTCGTCGGCTCGCCCTTGCCGTCGTCGACGGTCACGACCGTCGGGCCGTCCGGCCCCTCCGGACGCTCGGCCGTGATCTCGAGGTTGCCGTCCTTGATGTGGATCTTGCCGTCCGGACCCGGCTTGTAGCTGCCGTCGGCCGAGGGCTGCCCGTCCTTGACGGCCTGCTGCGAACCCTGCGGGCCGAAGCTGCCGTCACCGGCCTTGGCGCCGTCCTTGGCGTCCTTGCCGGCCTCGGCCTTGTCGTCGTCACCCCAGTCGAGGTGGTAGTCCTTCTTGTTGCCGTGGCCGTCGTCCACGGAGATGTCCTGCTTGCCCTCCTTGTCGGGCTCGGACATCTCGATCGTGTTGTCGCCCTTCTTGACCGAGACCGTGTCGGTGTCGTCGGTGTTCTTGATGGCTTCACCGGTCGTCGGGTCGATCGGGTACGGCTTGCCGGTGGCCGGGTCGACCTCGAGGGGCTGGCCGGTGATCGGGTTCTTCCCGTCCTCGGGCTTCGCCGGGTCCTCGGCCGCGGGCGGCTCGGCCGCCGACGGCGTCGTGCTGCCCCCGCCGCCGGTTCCGCCGCCGGTTCCGCCGCCCGTGCCACCCCCGGTGCCGCCGCCGTTGTCGTTCTTGCCGGAGCCGCCGGTGTTCTCCTTGCCCTTGTCCGTGCCGCCGTTGTCGGTGCCCTTGGCCTCGGTGAGCTGGTTGCGGTAGCCGTCCATGAACCGCTCGAGCGCGCCGAACTGCTGGTCGATCGTGTCCTTGGCGGACTTGCAGGAGCCGTTGAAGGCGGTGATCAGGCCCTGGTACTCGGTGGCGAACGCGCCGTCGCGCCAGTAGCGGCAGACGTTGCGGCCGTACTCCTTGTTCTCGTCGTTGAAGCCGCAGTCGTCGTTCTGCAGCCGCTCGGCGAGGTTCGTCTGGTTGCCGTTCTTCGCGTTGACCGCGTCGACCCAGCCGGCGACCTTCATGAAGTCGTCGAACTCCTCGGTCTCGCCGTTGGCGATCTTGAGGACGTCCTTGGCCATGTTGATGTCGGCCTGGGCGATCGTCGTGCGGTGCAGCTGCAGGACCTCGTCGACCTTCTTCTTGACGGCGTCGTAGACGTGCGTCACGGTCTGCGGGATCAGCTTCGCGGCGCCGTCGATCTGCTGCGAGAGCTCCTTGGCGTGCGGCTTGATCGCCTCGTCGTACTTGATCTCCGCCGCGTTCGCGCCCTTGCCCTTCCACTCCCCGAAGAGGGTCTGGAGCTCGGTGTCGCTCTTGGTCAGCGTGTCCTCGACGACCTTGTGTGCCTTCGAGAGGTCGTCAGCCTCGGTGAGGAACTTCTGGAACTGAATGCCGCGGTTCTCGTGGAACTTGTCCTTGAGATCCTTCTGCGAGTCGATGTGGCCGGACCCGCCCTTGATCTTGTTCCAGATCTCGTCGGTCCACTGGACCAGGAAGTCGACCGTGACGTTGCCCTGGTCGAGCATTTCGTCGGAGCTCTTCGCGCCGACCCCGAGCGTGGGCGTCGCGATTCCGTCGAGGTTCTTCTTCGCCGTGTTCTTGCGGTCGGTCTGGGTCTGCTGTTCCTTGCCCTTCGCCGCCCCGTCCTGCTGGGCTTCCTTCAGCCGGTTGTCGAGGTCGTCGCCCGAACCGATGGAGGGAGTCTTGGCGTCGAGCCAGGTCCGGTCGGAATACCCGTCGATGTATTCCTTGGCGTACTTCTCTTCTTCTTCGTTGAAGTTCCAGGTGTTGTCGTCGTACGCCTCCATGAGCGCCGACTTCTTTTCCATGGAAACGTTCGGGTCGTCGAGGACCTTCTTGATTTCCGCCCAGTCCGCCATTACTTGCTCCCCGCCGCGTTCGCCTTCGCACCGGCGTCCGCTTCCTGCGCGGTGTACTTCGAGCCGGCCGTCCCGATCCCGGAGCCCAGGTTCATCAGCGCGTTCGACAGCCCGGTCATGCCCGCGCCGATCTCGTCGATCCCGGTCTTGTACTTGCTGAAGCCGTCCCCGTGGACCCGGCCGAAGTCCGCCTGCGCGATTTCGGTGGGCGCGACCTTCTTGGCCTCGGCGGCCGGGTCGTCCGCGACGTCGTTGAGGCGGATTTGCGCCCGCGTCATCGCCTCGGAGCTCGCTTCGTAACCGTCTGGCATGGTCGGCTTTCCCCCTTCGATCCACAGCCCCTGTTCCGGGTGGCAAGACTGTGACGCACCCGGACGCCGTTCGGTGCCGTCGCAGATGCACACAGAGTCTAGCGTTCGGCCGAGCGGCCGACCTGGGCTTTGCCCAAGTGCACTCACCCGGTGGGGTGCTGCGCGGCGATCGCTTCCGAAATGACTTCGGCGACGCCGCGGACGTCCACCAGCCGGTCGAGCTCGTCCAGGTCGACGGAGACGCCGTACCGCACCTCGACCCGGGCGAGCAGCTGGACGCGCTGCCGGGACGTCATGCCGATGTCGTCGAACGGCGTCGAGTCGGTCAGCTGCTCGAGCGGGAGCTGCAGCGCGGTGCAGACGATCTTCCTGATCTCGTCGACGTCGGCGGCCGGGTCAGTCATGGCGCCCATTCTCGCCCCACCAGCGGTCGCGGGCCGCGGCGCGGGACACCTTGCCGCTGGAGGTCCGCGGCACGGCGCCCGGCGGGACCAGCCACAGGGCGCGCAGCGGCAGGTCGTGGCCCGCGGACACGGCCCGCCGCACGGCCGTCTCGACGTCGTCGTCCGGCGCCGAGCAGCCGGCCACGACCGCGACGCCCTCGCCGTGGCTGTCCCGCACGGCGAACGCGGCGACGCGCCCGGCCCGGACGCGCGCGTGCGCGGCCTCCACAGTGGCCTCGATGTCCTGCGGGTGGTGGTTGCGGCCGTCGACGATGATCAGGTCCTTCAGCCGGCCGGTGACGTACAGCTGACCGTCGTGGACGAAGCCGAGGTCGCCGGTGCGGAGCCAGCCGTCGCCGGTGAAGGTGTCGCCGCGGTCCGGCCGGCCCCAGTAGCCGTCGGCGACGTTGGGACCGGACACCCAGATCTCTTTGTCGACAATGCGGATGCGCTGGCCGTACGGCCGGCCCACGGACACCAGCTCGCCGCGGTCGAACGCCGTGATCGTCGGGCCTTCGTCGCCCGCGCTGGTGACGAACACCGTGGCTTCGGCCAGGCCGTAGCACGGCTTGATCGAGGTGCGCGGCAGCCCGGACGGCGCGAAGGCGCGGGCGAAGGCCTCGATACTGGCCGCGCGGACGGGCTCGCTGCCGTTGAGCACGGAGTTGACGTGCGAGAGGTCGACGTCCACCGGCGCCCCCGCGGCCTCGGCCGCCAGGTCGAAGGCGAAGTTCGGCGCGGCGGTGATCGCGCCGGGGTGCTCGGCGAGCAGGCGGATCCAGCGCAGCGGGTCGCGCACGAACTCCATCGGCGTGAAGAACACCGAGTGCGCGCCGAGGAACACGGGGGTGCCGATGAGCAGCACGAGCCCCATGTCGTGGAAGAACGGCACCCAGCCGGCGAGATGGGTCGACGCGCCGGCGTGGTAGCACTCGGTCGTCTGCCAGCACGCGGCCACGAGCGCCCGGTGCGAGATCACCGCGCCGGCCGGGCGGCGCGTCGAGCCCGACGTGTACTGCAGGTACGCCGGATCGGTCATCACCACCTCGGCGGGCGGCTCGGCGCCGTCGGGTGCGATGTCCTCGACGGCCAGGGCGGTGCCCGGCGGAATCTTGTCCAGGAAGTCTTTCGAGGTCAGGCACACCTTCGGCGTCGCGTCCGCGAAGGCCGACTCGATCCGGGCGCGGCCGGTCCGGCCGGTCGGGACCGACAGGGGCACCGCGACGCGGCCCGCGTAGAGCGTGCCGAGGAAGGCGACGACGTACCCCAGGTCCTGGCGGGCGACGATCGCCACCCGGTCACCCGGCCGAGTGAAGCGGCGCAGCTCACGCGCGACGCCGCGGACGCGGTCGAGCACCTGCGGCCAGGTCAGGGTGTGGTCGGTGGGACCCGGGAAGGTGCGGCACGTGAACGCGGGACGGTCTTCGGCGGCGTTGCGGAGCAGGTAGTCCGTGAACGGCGTGGTCAGGACCTCATCCGGGACGTCTGCGGGCGGCACGGACCCATCCTGCCCTACCGTGTCGAAGCGATGGACGACTTCGAGCGGCACGGGATCGGCGTGGTCTCCGGCCGCGACGCGTGCGCGCACGCCCTGCACTCCCCCGGCCTGACGTCCGATCCCGGCAGCGGCTCGCCGAGCGTCCTGCTGCGCGACGGCGAGGACCACGCGCGGGTGCGCGGGGTGCTCCGGGAGATCATCGCCGGGCTGGAGCCGCTCCCGGACTCCGTGCGCGCGTCGATCAAAGCCGTCGTGGGCGGGCTGGGGACGTCGTTCGACCTCGTGCGCGACTTCGCGCGACCGGTGGCGGGCGCGGTGACGTCGGCGGTGCTGGGCGTGCCCCTCGACGACGTCTTCCTGGACCACCTGGAGCGGACGACGGCGAACCTCGACGTCTTCGGCGGCACCGACCGCGCCGGGCAGGCGTCGGCGTTCCGGCTCGCGGTGCAGCTCAGCCGGACGCCGGCCGGGCCGGGCGGGTTGACGGCGTTGCGGGAGGCCCACGCGGCCAGCCGGCTCGACGAAGACGAGCTGATGCTGAACCCGGTGGTGCTGGCGCACGCCGCCTACGAGAACTCGCTGAACTTCCTGGCGTGCGCGGGGCTGGAGCTGGCTTCCTCGTCGGCGTCGAAGAGCGTGCGGGAGCTGGTGACGTCGATCTGCCCGGCCCGGTACGTCCTGCGCTTCGGCCCGGACGGCCCGCTGGCGGTGTCCCTGACCGACGGGCTCCCGTTCGGCCTGGGACGCCACGCGTGCCCGGGTTCGGGAGTCGCGCTGGCCGAGGGCGAAGTCGCCCTCACCGCGGTGGCGAAGCTCCTCGACAACGGCTGCGAAGTCGGCGACGTCGAGTGGAAGACCCACCCGGTGTTCCACGGCCTGGCGAAGGCCGTGGTCACCAGGTCAGGAAACCGCTGAGACGACGCCCGCCAGGCGGTCGGCCGCGGCCTGGGCCGTCGCCTGAGCCGTCGCTTCCACCATCACGCGGACCAGCTGCTCGGTACCGGACGGGCGCAGCAGCACCCGGCCCTCCTCGCCCAGCTCGGCCTCGACCTCGCCGACGGCGTCGCGGACCTCGCTCGAGACCGCCACCGCCGCCTTGTCCGCGACCGGGACGTTCACCAGGACCTGCGGCAGCCGGTTCATCACGGCCGCCAGGTCTTCGAGGGACTTGCCCGTCTCGGCCATGCGGCTCATCAGGCGCAGCGCCGTGAGCAGGCCGTCGCCGGTGGTGGCGTGCGACGGCAGCACGACGTGGCCGGACTGCTCGCCGCCGAGGGCGAAGCCGCTCGCGCGCAGCTCCTCGAGGACGTACCGGTCGCCGACCGCCGTCGTGACGACGGTGATGCCGTGGGCCTTCATCGCCAGGTGCAGGCCGAGGTTGCTCATCACGGTCGCGACCAGCGTGTCCTTGGTCAGCTCACCGGACTCGGCGAACGCCAGGGCCAGCACCGCCATGATCTGGTCGCCGTCCACCAGCTCGCCGGCGGAGTCGACGGCCACGCAGCGGTCGGCGTCGCCGTCGTGGGCGATGCCCAGGTGGGCGCCGTGCGCGACGACCGCCTCGCGCAGCTTGTCGGGGTGGTTCGAGCCGCAGTGCTCGTTGATGTTGACGCCGTCCGGCTCCGCGTACAGCGCGACGACCTCGGCGCCGGCGCGGCGGTAGACCTCGGGGGCGGCGGCCGACGACGCGCCGTTCGCGCAGTCGACGACGACCTTCAGCCCGGCGAGCGAGTGCGGCGTCGCGCCGAGCAAGTGGGTGGCGTAGCAGTCGAGGGCGTCGTCGACGTCGTGGACGCGGCCCACGCCGGCACCGGTCGGGCGGACCTTGCCGTCCGCGAGACCGGCCTCGATCTCGTCCTCGATGCCGTCGGGAAGCTTGTGCCCGCCCGAGGCGAAGAGCTTGATGCCGTTGTCGGGCATCGGGTTGTGCGACGCGGAGATCATCACGCCGAGGTCGGCCTGGAGCGTGCCGACCAGGTAGGCGACGGCCGGTGTCGGCAGCACGCCGACGCGGAGCACGTCGGCCCCCGCGGAGGTGAGGCCCGCCACGACGGCGGCCTCGAGCATCTCGCCGCTGGCGCGCGGGTCGCGGCCGACGACCGCGACCGGCCGGTGCGAGCGGTCGTGCGCGGCGAGCACGCGGGCGGCGCTGGCCGCCAGCGCCAGCGCCAGCTCCGGCGTCAGCTCGGCGTTGGCCAGGCCACGTACGCCGTCGGTACCGAACAGGCGTGCCATCGATGGACCTCCTCAGTGTGGTTGCGACAGCGCAACCGACCACGACAACCTAGCGACCCCGGGGGCACGAACCCCACCCCAGGATGTCGCTCCGGACCCCGGAAACGACACAGTGCTCGTTCGTTACCAATCCGACCACAGTCACGGCCGAACCGGCCCGTGACAACGGTTGCGTGCCGCTCGGGGGGCCGGCCTGCTTTCGGCCGGATCGGTAACCCCGTGAAAACGCCGAAGCGCCCATCCGATGGACGGATGGGCGCTTCGGTGGTTGCGCCGGAGGCGCGATCAGCGCTTGCTGTACTGCGGGGCCTTGCGGGCCTTCTTGAGGCCGTACTTCTTCCGCTCCGTGGCGCGCGCGTCACGGGTCAGGAAGCCGGCCTTCTTGAGGGCCGGGCGGTCATCGGCGTCGACCTCGATGAGCGCACGGGCGATCGCGAGGCGCAGCGCGCCCGCCTGGCCCGAGACGCCGCCACCGTGCAGGTTGGCGAAGATGTCGAACGAGTCCGGCTTCTCGACCAGGACCAGCGGGTCACGGATGAGCTGCTGGTGCACCTTGTTCGGGAAGTACTCCTCGAGGGTGCGGCCGTTGAGCTTGAACTCGCCGGTGCCCGGGACGACACGCACGCGGACGACGGCTTCCTTGCGGCGGCCGACGGTCTGCGCGTTGCCACCGGCAGCGCGCGACGGGCGCGGCGCCGTGGCGCTCTCGCTCGTGGCGACCGGGGTCTCGCTGGTCGCAACCGGGGTCTCGCTCGTGGCGACCGGAGTCTCGCTGGTCGCAACCGGAGTTTCGCTGGTGGCGACCGGGGCCTCGGGGGCCTCGGTGGCTTCGGCGGGGGCCTCAGTGGTCTCGGTGGCCTCGGCGGGCGTCTCGCTGGTCTCGACGGCGCCGGTCTCGGTCGCCTCGGTCGTGACCTCGGCGGTCTCGGGCTCGGTGCTGCTCACGGACTGTTCCTCACTCACTGCGCGACCTGCGCGATCTTGGTGATCTCGCGCACCTGCGGCTGCTGCGCGGTGTGCGGGTGCTGCGGGCCGGCGTAGACCTTCAGCTTCTTCGCCTGGGCGCGGCCGAGCTTGTTCTTCGGCAGCATGCCCTTGACGACCTTCTCGAGAAGGTGCTCGGGTTTGGTGTCCAGCAGCTCGCCGAACGAGCGCTTCCGCAGACCGCCCGGGTAACCGCTGTGCCGGTACGCGAACTTCTGCGTGCGCTTGTTACCGGTGAGCGCGACCTTCTCGGCGTTGACGATGATGACGAAGTCACCGGTGTCCACGTGCGGGGCGTAGGTCGGCTTGTGCTTGCCGCGCAGCAGCGTGGCGACCTCGGTCGCGAGCCGGCCGAGCACGACATCCTCGGCGTCGATCACGTGCCAGGCACGAGTGACGTCGCCGGGCTTGGGGCTGTACGTGGGCAAGGGTCTACCTCGTCGTCAACATTGCGTGTGGGTTATGTGCGGGCCTAGCGCGCTGATGCGCCGCAACGCACAACGACATATGAAGATACCCGCACGTCCACCGCCGCTGTGCATCGGGGTGGGTTGCGCGGCCATCCTAGGCTCAGACCAGCCCGGGCGCAGGCGGACTCTACCGGGTTTTCCCGCCGAAGTGCCTGCACGCGCCGCCCCGACACGCGAGGATGAGACGATCCGAGCGACACAGTCGAGCAGGGGACGGCGATGAGCAGACGACCGACGGCGATCTTCGTCCTGGCTGCCGTCCTGGCCCTGGTCAGCGCCTGCGGCACGGCCAAGGCCGGTACCGCGCTGCCGAAGGGCGACGACGCGGCGGACTACGTCGGCGGCAAGTTCGAGCAGGTCATCGGCAAGCTCGGGGACGCCATCACCGACACCCGCGACGTCACCAATTTGCTGGACGCCTACTTCAAGTTCGACGACAAGTGGATCCACAGCACCGTGACGTCGGCCCGCACGGGCAGCCCGGAGAGCCGGGCGGTGCGGCACCGGTCGCAGAAGAACCCCGATGAGATCATCGACACGTACACGCCGGCCGACGGCGCGGTCGAGTACACCTACCTCGGCCCGATGTACGTCCAGAAGGGCGTCTCGCCGACGGCGTGGGTGTCGATGCCGAAGCCCGAGGCCGGCCTGATCCTGCCGTGCGCCTGGGGCGGCGTGCTGACGCCCTGCCGGATGGCGGACTCGACCGTGGACGCCTACAAAGCCGACAAGCGAGCGGTCCGCGGGGCCAAGAGCCTCGGCGACGGGAAGACCGCGCTGACCGTCAACGTGCCGTTCGAGATCTTCGTCAAGAACAAGGTCGAGATCCTGCCGTCCAGCATCACGAGCCAGGTCGGGCCGGAGCTGAACAAGGCCATGGTGCCGACCACGATCACGCTGAACCCGGACGGCAGCCTGGTCTCGTTCGTGATGGACGCCAAGTTCTCCGGCGACGGCCACCAGCTGGAGCTCAAGTACGACTTCCGGTTCACCGGCAAGGCCAGCCTGCAGGACATGCCGAAGCTGCCGGACGCGGCGCAGATCACGGTGCTGCCCGACCGGGCGGCGATGGACGACTTCTACCGCCGGCTCGGCGAAGCGCAGGGCAGCTGAACCGTGGCCACGACCCGAGGTGAGCTCCGATGACTCAGCCGCCCCAGCCGCCCCAGCCGTCCGACCCGCAGCAGCCGCAGTGGTGGCAGCCGCCGGCGAACCCCCAGGGCGCCCCTTCCGGGTGGCAGCCGGACCAGCAGGCGACCGGTCCGCACGCCGGGCAGTGGCAGCAGAACGCGGCCCCGGGCGCGGCCACCGGTTCCTACACCGGCCAGTGGAACCAGGCGCCGCAGCCCGGCACGAGCGGGTCGTTCTCGGGACCGTGGCAGCCGGGGCAGCCCGCGGGCGGGCCGTGGCAGCCACCGTCCCAGCCGACGCCGTCCCAGCCGGGTACGCCCGGTGGCGGGTGGCCGGCTCCCCCTTCTCAGCAGCCCGGGCAGCAGTACGGCGGTGGGTTCCAGCCGGCGCAGTACGGCGGTCTCGGCGCGTTCGCTCCCGCGCCGGAGAAGAAGCCGAAGTCGAAGAAGCCGTTGCTGGTCGCCGGAGCCGTCGTCCTGGTGCTCGTCGTCGGCGGCGGTGCCGCGTGGCTCCTGGGCGCGTTCCGCGGGAACGTGCTCGAGCAACAGTCCCTTGAGGACGGTGTGGTCAAGGTCCTCAACGAGAATTACGGCGAGCCGGACGTGAAGAACGCGCAGTGCCCGGCGAACGAAGCCGCCGAAAACGGCACGACGTTCGACTGCACGGTGAAGATCGGCGGGCAGGACAAGAAGGTGACCGTGCGGGTGCTCAACGACCGGCCCGAGTACGAGGTCGGCGCGCCGCACTGAGTTTCCCTTGCCGCACCCGAGTTTCCTTTGACAAAAGGAAAACGGCGGGCCCCGCACCGAAGTGCGGGCCCGCCGTGGTTTCCGGGGCTAGCGGATCAGAACAGGCCTTCGACGGCGTTGTCCGTGGCCTGGTAGCCGTTGGCGATCTCCGGCAGGGCGGCGGCGATCTGCGCCAGAACCTGCTTGAGGTCCTCGAACTTCGAGTCCCAGGTGCGCTGGGCCTGGTCGTACTGCTCCTTCGCGGAACCGGTCCAGGTGGTGATCAGCGGCTTGAGGTCGTCCTTCAGGCGGTCGAACGCCGCCTGCAGCTCGCCACCGGTGGAGTTGCAGTCGTCGGCGGCCGCCTGGATGGTGGCGTAATTGACGACAATGCCGGCGTCACTGGGCATGGTGCGCTCCTTCTGTACTGAAAAAGTTCGGGTGGATTAAAGGAAGTGGGGTGGCGATCAGCCGAGCGCGTCGAAGCCCTTGTTGACGGCCGCGAGGATTTCCTGCTGCTGCTGCTCGGACTTCTCGTACTTCGAGCCGGCCTCGCGAAGCAGGTCCGCGATCTTCTGCAGCGCCTGGTTCATCTGACGGGCGTCGTCGTCGAAGCGGCGCATGACGTTGTCGAACGCCTTCTGCGCCATACCCTGCCAGCCCGCGCGGGTGGCTTCGATGCGGTCACGCAGCTGCACGAGGTTGTGGTCCATGCCGGCGCGGACTTCGGTCACGCGGCCCTCGGCCTCGGTGAACTGCTGAACTGTCCCTGTGAACCCGGATCCAGACACGCTGGAACCCCCTTCAGAAGTGTGGTTTGTCCGTACCAAGTTTGTTCGTTGTACGGCGCTACGACGCAGACCCTGCCATGCAGGGTTCCTCTTGTCGTGCTTTGCCCGCAAGTAGTTGCTTGCGGGAACGCTCGTGCCGGGAACCGATCGCCGCGCGTATTCCGCGAGTCCCGCGAATCAGCGAACTCTCACCCGGAAAAGCGTTCTCCACCAGCATGATTAGCACACGCAAAGCGATCGTCGGAGCGGTCTTACCGGTCGCGTCCCATGATTCGCATTTGGGAAAAGTCTTCGTCCTCGTCACCCGTTCGAGGTGAACGAGCGGTGGATTGCAAAAGCGAATGAACCGAATCCGCGGGATCCGGAACCACCGGGACCGGTAACCCGCGGGCGCGGCGGAACCGTTCGGCGGCCGCGCGCAGCGTGCCGGGAGTCGGGTCGCCGGACTTCGCGCCGCGGCCGCTGCGCTTCAGCAATTCGGCGTTTTCGCTGCGGTGGCGCCGGCTGCGCGCCTTCGCGTTCCCGGCGACGCGCCGGGCGTGGGTCACCGCGTCTTCGCCGACGCGCCGGAAGGCGGACGCGGCGCTTTCGAAGTCTTCGGACGGCACCGCGTGCCCTCCTCTCAGTTGAGGATCTCGACCGTGCGCACGGCCTGCGTGCACGCGGCGGCAACCCGGTCGCGCAGCTGCGCCGTGGCGTACTGGCAGCCGACGTGGACCCGGATCCGGCCCTTCGCCACGACGTACCAGTCGACCTGGAGGTCGGGCCGGTCCTTCTTGATCTCGTGGTAGCCGATCACGGTCTTGCCCGCGTACGACAGGTTCGGGTTGACCGCGCTGTAGTGGTCGGGATCGAGGTCCGCGCCGCGCTTGAGGAAGTCCACCAGCTTCTGCGGGTCCGCCGTCGCGTCGTAGTCCATGACGAACTCCTGGGCGACCAGGAGGTCGTTGCCCTCGCGGGACTCCTGCGGGTGGATGACGACCTGGCGCTCGGCGACCCGGTCGTCGGTCTGCACCCAGTCCTCGGGCGCGACGAACTTGAAGTCGTACTGCGAAAGCGTCCGGCCCGTCTCGGCCTGGCCGCCGGGGTCGCCGAACACGAGCACCCCGCCGACGACGAGCGCGGCCACCACGACCACGGCACCCGCGATGAGCCCGCACAGCTTGCCCCGGCTCTGCTTCTTCTCCGGCACCGCGGTGGCGCCGCCGGGGCGGTTGCCGGGCGGGGCGGGCTGGCCGGCGGGCGGGGTCCACGGCGGCCGGGCCACCGGCTGCCCGTGGGGCGGGGACGGCGGCGGGACCGCGCGGTTCGGGAAGCCGTTGGCGGCCGGCGAGCGCGGCGGCGCCGGGCGCTGGCCCGCGTCG